>JBNMNZ010000147.1:0-4904 GCA_051276605.1 Polaribacter sp.
GTAATTTTTAATTGATTGTCAGAACCGTAGGTTTTTACTTCAGGAGCTGTACCAAAAACATCTTTTAAGGTTCCTGCAACTTCAGTAGCACTCATTGTTTGGTCGAAACGAACAACATAAGAACGGCCTCCTTTAAAGTCAACTCCTTGTTTTAATCCGATAGATAAAATAGAAACGATTCCTGCAATAATAATTGCACCAGAAATGATATAAGCAATTTTACGTTTCTTTAAGAACTCAACATTTATGTTTTGGAACCATCCTTTTGAAACGGTCGTGTTAAAAGTTAAATCAGTTCCTTTATTTGCGGCTCTATCAATTAAAATACGTGTAATAAATACAGCTGTAAATAATGAAGTAGCAATACCGATCATTAAGGTTAATGCAAAACCTTTAATTGGTCCTGTACCAAAAACAAATAAAATGATACCTGTTAATAAGGTCGTAATGTTTGCATCAATAATTGCAGATAAAGCTCCTTTAATAGAGAACCCTTCTTCTACAGATTGTTTTAATCCTTTTTTAAGGCCTAAACCTTCTTTAATTCTTTCGAAGATAATTACGTTCGCATCCACAGACATACCGATTGTTAAGATAATACCTGCAATACCAGGTAACGTTAACACAGCGCCAAAAGAGGCTAAAATTCCGAAGATGAATAAAATATTTACTACTAATGCAACATCAGCATATAAACCAGCTTTTCCGTAGTATAAAATCATCCAAAGTAAAACCAAAAGAATTGCTAATCCAAAAGAAATAAAACTTGCATCAATTGCTTCTTGTCCTAAAGAAGGTCCAACTATTTGTGCTTGAATCATTCTTGCAGCAGCTGGTAATTTACCTGCTTTTAATACGGTAGAAATATCTTCTGCTTCAGCAACTGTCATCGTTCCTCCAGAGATAGAAGTTCTACCACCAGTAATCGCTTGATTTACAGAAGGAGCAGTATATACATAATCATCTAAAACAACAGCAACAAAACTTCCAACGTTATCACCAGTCATTTTTGCCCATTGTTTCGTGCCAGAGCTATTCATGGTCATGCTAACTTCGGGTTTGTTTAGTTGATCAAATACTTGACCTGCATCTAAAATAACATCTCCTTCAATGGTTGGTTTGTCATTTCTATTTCCTTTAATTGCATATAAACCAATTAATTCTGAACCATCATCTGCATTTGTAGATTTGTAATCCCATAAAAATTTAGTGTATTTCAATTCTACAGGTAATAAAGCTCTTATTTCTTTTTTAGCTAATAAATTGTTTACTGTTGCGGTATCTAAAACTCTAGCTTGGGCAACTAAAGAGCTTAATTGTTGTTGTGATTGTGCAACATTTGGAAATAAATATGTAAATAAATTCTTTTGAACTTTCGTAGAATCTACAGTTTCACCTAATAAAGCATCTATATCATCTTTTTTAAGAGAATCTTTTTCTATATCTAAAACAGTATCATCTTTTAACAATTCAGCAACTTTAGTATTTGCAGCAAAGAAAAAGTTTTGAACTTCTGCATTTGTATGTACTTCCCAAAACTGTAATTCAGCTTTACTAGTAATTAGTTTTGTAACACGTTCAATATCTCTAGCTCCTGGCAATTCAATTTGAATTCTACCTGAGTTTCCAATTCTTTGAATTTTAGGAGATGAAACACCAAACTTATCAATTCTACTTCTTAATACTTCAAGAGTAGTAACAATAGAACTATTAATTTCTTCTTGTAAAGTTTCTTTAACGGTAGCATTCGCTTCATTAAAAGTTATTTTTTCACTTAAAGCTTTCGTTCCAAAAATTGCGGGATCACTTAATTTTGTAGTTCCAGCAATTTTTTCAAATTCCTCAAAAAACAGGTCTAAATAATTCGAATTACTCTTTTTCTGTCTTCCATCAGCTGCATTTAATGCATTGTTGAAAGCTTCATTTTTAGAATCATTCGTTAAGCTTTTTAAAACTTCTTTTACAGATACTTGTAAAATTGCATTGATACCACCCTTTAAATCTAGACCAAGATTCATTTCTTTGTCTTTTACGTCATCGTAGCTATACTGTGCAACACCAATATCTAAGATGTTTTTATTGGCAACACTGTCTAAATACTTTCTTTCAAAAGTAGCTTTTTGTCTTGCGTCATTGTCAGTTACTTTACTTTTAGCGTAGGTAGCTGCATCATCTTCAACTTTATTGGCTAAAAAGGTAAATGATAATTGATATAAACTCACTAATCCAAAAAGAATTGCGAATAATTTAATAAGTCCTTTGTTTTGCATGTTATTTATTTTATGTCGACCTTTTTTTAAAACGAGCAAATATAGTACATCAAAGTAGCCTAAGCAATTATTTTATCACATTTATGAAGGTGTCTTTTGAATGATTTTCTAATTACTAAATTTATAAATATTGCACAGTCTTAAAATTGCCTATATTTATTTGCTGAAATTCATAAAATTATAACACCTAAATTATTGAAATGACACATTTATCAGATATTGTAATTGCGCAAGCAAAAACATTACAACATATAAGAAATATTGCTAAAAAATTAAAGGTTGATGAGGATGATATAGAGATGTATGGGAAATATAAAGCGAAACTTCCTTTGTCTTTAATTGATGATGCGAAAGTTGCTAAAAATAATTTAGTATTAGTTACCGCTTTAACGCCCACACCAGCTGGTGAGGGGAAAACTACAGTTTCTATTGGTTTAACAGAAGGATTAAATAAAATAGGCAAACAAGCTACAGTTGTTTTAAGAGAGCCCTCATTAGGGCCTGTTTTTGGAATAAAAGGTGGAGCTGCCGGTGGTGGGTATTCGCAAGTTGTGCCTATGGAAGATATTAATTTGCATTTTACGGGTGATTTTAATGCTGTTGAAAAAGCGAATAATTTGTTATCTGCTTTAATTGATAACAATATTCAAAGTAAAACCAATAATTTAAACATAGACCCTCGAACTATTCTTTGGAAACGAGTTATTGATATGAATGATCGTGCTCTAAGAGATATCACAATTGGTTTAGGAGGAACTGCTAATGGAGTTCCAAGACAAGATGGGTTTAATATTACACCTGCATCAGAAGTGATGGCTATTTTATGTATGGCATCCGATTTAGATAATTTAAAGAAAAGATTAGGCGATATTTTTATAGGTTTTAGATATGATAATACACCGGTCTTTGCACGTGATTTAAAAGCAGAGAATGCTATGGCAATTTTATTAAAAGATGCGATAAAACCTAATTTAGTTCAAACTTTAGAAGAGAATCCAGCCATAATCCATGGAGGTCCTTTTGCAAATATTGCGCAAGGAACTAATACAATCATTGCAACTAAAATGGGATTGTCTTTATCTAATTATGTAGTTACAGAAGCAGGTTTTGGGGCTGATTTAGGAGCGGAAAAATTCTTGAATATAAAATCACAATTTGCAAATCTAAATCCTAAATGTGTCGTTTTAGTTGCTACAATTAGAGCTTTACGTCATCATGGAGGGGCAAAGCCGCAAGAATATAATACACCAAATTTAGAAAAGGTTGTTGAAGGATTTAAAAATCTTGAAAAACATATAGAGAATATTAGAAAGTTTAATATTGAGCCAGTTGTGGCAATAAATTCTTTTATATCTGACTCTGATCAAGAAGTAGATTTTATAATAGAGAAATGTGCCAGTTTGGGTGTCGAAGCAGTTTTGTCTGAGGGTTGGGTAAAAGGAGGAGAAGGGACTAAAAATTTAGCAAAAGCAGTTGTAAATGTTGTTGAAAATAAAGCGACTCAATACAAACCTTTATATGAATGGAATTCTCCAATAAAAGAAAAAATAGAAATAATTGCTAAAGAAATTTACGGTGCAGCAAACGTGGAATACAGTAAACTAGCGCAGTTAAATTTAAGGCGAATTGATAGGTTAGGGTTTAATGATTTTGCGATTTGTATGGCAAAAACACAAAAATCTTTTTCTGATAATGAAGCATTAATTGGAAGGCCAGAAGGATTTACGGTCACTGTTCGAGAAATTGAAATAGCAGCAGGAGCACAATTTGTAATTCCTGTTTTAGGAAAAATGATGCGCATGCCTGGTTTACCGGCAATACCTGCCTCAGAAAATATGATGATTGATAATAATGGTGTTATTTCTGGATTGTCTTAGTTCTTGAAGCTTAAAAAAGTAAAAACCAAGAATATTGATTATAAAAAAAAAACCAGCTTTTTGGCTGGTTTTTTACTTTCTATTAATTAAAGAAAGAAGTAACTATATTTTATAATTCTAATAAGCCGTTTGTTTTAGAAACACCAGTTGCAGATTCTTGCATGTGCGCTTTTTCAGCAGCACTTAAGTTAATTTCTACAATGCTTTCAATTCCGTTTTTACCTAAAATAACAGGAACTCCAATACATAAATCATTTAAGCCGTATTCACCTTCTAATAAAACTGAACATGGAAATATTTTCTTTTGATCACAAGCTATTGCTTGCACTAATGCGCTAACTGCAGCTCCGGGAGCGTACCAAGCAGAAGTACCTAATAAACCTGTTAATGTTGCGCCACCAACTTTGGTGTCTTGCAAAACTTGTTCTAATCTTTCTTTAGAAATAAATTCAGAAACAGGAACAGAGTTACGAGTTGCTAATCTTGTTAAAGGAACCATTCCTTTATCAGAATGACCTCCAATTACCATTCCATCTACATCAGAGATAGGAGCTCCTAAAGCTTCTGCTAATCTGTATTTAAAACGTGCAGAATCTAATGCGCCACCCATTCCAATAATTCTATTTTTAGGTAACCCTGTCGTTTTATGAACTAAATAAGTCATTGTATCCATAGGGTTAGAAACAACAATTATAATTGTATTTGGTGAATGCTTAATTAAACTGGCAGAAACCATTTTTACAATTCCAGCATTAAT
>JBNMNZ010000148.1:0-4897 GCA_051276605.1 Polaribacter sp.
TTAAAATTACCGCAGCACTTAAAACTTCAGAAATTGAAGAAAATAGTGAGACTGAATTTATTACCGAACATTATTGGGGCTATGCAAAAGTAAATGATACTGTTACCAATGAATATGAAGTTACCCATCCAAGGTGGAAAAAATATGAAGTAGAAAGTGCTGATATAAAAGTAGATTTCGAATTGGTTTATGGAAAATATTTTGAGTTTTTAAATCATATAAGACCAACCTCTATGATGCTTATTGAAGGTTCTAAAATAACTATTGAAGGTAAAAAAACCATAAAAAAGAAAACTTTTTAGTGTTTTATATTGCATAAAATAAATGCGATAAGAAAATCTTATAATAATAATAATAATACCTTTTTAGCACTAAAATACAGTATTAAAACCTTCATATCTGCAAGCTAATAGAGTGCTCTTTTTAATTTTAAAAAGGGTATGTTTACCCACTGAAACAAAACAAAAAAAACTATGAATTGTCTCTTAACCGGTGGTGGTGGAATTGTTGGAAGTCACATTATTTTTGAATGGTTATATAAAGCAATCATAGACAAAACAGTGGCACATCTATTTGTAGTAATAAGGGCTAATGAAAAGTCTGCACAACAACGTTTAGAAACTATTTTGCAAGATGCATCTCGTCCAAAATTTTTAAATGCGTTTACCTTAGAGGCTTGCCTAGAAAAAGTAACCGTTATTTCTAGCGATTTATCAACTATAAAAAAAGAAACGTTAGAAAAACATAATTTTGATACCGTAATACATTGCGCAGGTTCTACTAATTTATTGCAAACAGCAGATTCTAAGGAGACTGTGCATGCACAAAACTACTTGGTAACAAAACAATTATTAGCACAACTTCCTGAAGCTGTTAAACGTTTTATATACATTAGTACTGCCTATTCTTTTGGTATTCAAGAAGAAAAAGTAAAAGATAGTATCGAACATTATAACGTTACTAATTTTAGGAATCCGTATGAAGAATCTAAATATGAAAGCGAGAAATATGTAAGAGAAACATGCAAGACAATGAATATTACTTCTCAGGTTCTAAGACCTAGTATTATTTGTGGTCGTTTAATCGACAAGCCATTTTATGAAACACCAAAATTTGATGTATTTTATTCTTGGGCAATGTTTTTAGATAAGTATGCAAAAAAATCGAAAGGAGATTTTAGAATTTGGGTAGATAAAGAAAGTGGCTTAAACATTGTACCTGTAGATTTTGTTTCTAAAGCAATTTTACATGCTTTTTTGAATCCAGATATTAAAGAATTAAATATTGTAAATCCTACACAGATATTGCACACAGACTATGTTGGTGAAGTTTTAAATTATTTTAACGTAAATTCATATACCTATGTTTCCAAAAAACCCGAAAATCTAAACGGTTTTGAACAATTATATTACAAAACTATTGGTAGTCTTTTTGAAAAGTATATTTCTGTGCCAGATTTACAGTTTGAAGTAGAAGAAATTTCAAAACTAATAAAACAATTAAAATTAAATACTACTTTAGGTGTTCATGAGAATTTTATGAATCTTATTAATTTTTCAGTAGCAAAAAAATTTAAAAAAAGCTACTAATAACTGCAGATAAAAACGCTATATATTGGACTCATTAACTCAAATAGTTTTAGGTGCCGCAGTTGGAGAGGCCGTTTTAGGAAGAAAAATTGGCAATAAAGCAATGTTATACGGAGCTATTGCGGGAACAATTCCAGATTTAGATGTATTAGCTTCATTTTTCACAGATACCGTTAGTGCCTTAGAGATCCATAGAGGTTTTACACATTCTGTCTTTTTCTCTGTACTTTTCGCACCGATACTCGCGTTTATTGTAACCAAATATGAAACGTATAAAAATTTTAAAAACTGGACGTTCCTTTTCTTTTGGGTGTTTATAACACATCCTATTTTAGATGCACAAACCACATGGGGCACACAGTTATTTTGGCCTTTGGACATTCGATTGGCTTTTAAAAATGTTTTTGTGGTAGACCCTTTATATACCCTTCCCTTTTTAGTGTTTTTAATTTTAGCAATGTTCCAGAAAAGAGCAACTAAAAAGAGGCGTTTTTATAATAATCTTGGGCTAGGTATTAGCAGTTCTTATTTAGTGCTTACCATTATATTAAAAGGAGTTTCTTATCAGAAATTCACCAAAGAACTGACTTTACAAAACATTAACTACATCACAATAAAAACAAAACCAACACCACTAAACACCATTTTATGGACAGCAAATGTAGAAACTAAAAATTCTTTTTTTATTGGAAATTCCTCTTTTTTTGACAAACACCCAATTAAGTTCTCTGAATATCCTAAAAACCATTATTTGCTAGGTGATCTCGCAAAACACCAAAAAACAAAAAGAATGATTGCCATCTCTAAAGGTTGGTATACCGTTAATAAAAAAGATAACAACTTATACTTTAATGATTTGCGTTTTGGAGTTTTAAGCATACAACCAGATGCCACCAATTTTGTTTTCAAATATAAAATCGAAATAGCTACTGATGGAACTCCGTTTTTTCTAGAAGAACCCAAAGAAAAAAGCGATGGTAAAAAGTTGTTATTAGATTTATGGATGCGAATTAAAGGAAACTAAATAAGTACTTTACTATATTTTTTCTTCTCAAAAACACTTAAATTTGCATAACATTATATACCTGATTAAAATTGGGTTTTGTAGCCCTAAAAAAGCTAATGAAATAACTACAGATTTTAAATTTTAAATGCAATCATGAAAGAGATTCTTAACAAATTAGACCGTAGATTTATTAAAATAATGAAGAATGCGAGTATCCCTTCCATTCGTTTCTCTTTTGGAGTCATCTTTATTTGGTTTGGAATTTTAAAACCATTAGGCCTCTCTTCAGCTGAAGGTTTACTAAAAGCAACGGTAATATGGTTGCCTTTCGGATCTCCAGAAATGTGGTTGATTGTTATTGGCTTATGGGAGGTTGTTATTGGTGTTTTCTTTTTCTTTAAAAGAACAACTAGAATTGCAATTATACTTTTGTTTTTACAAATGGTAGGAACTTTTATGCCATTAATAGTTCTTACCGAGGTAACTTTTCAGTCAAATAATATTTTACTACCTACGCTAGAGGGCCAGTACATCATTAAAAATTTAATGATTATTTCAGCGGCATTGGTTTTAGGTGGTGAAATTACAAGGTCAAATAATAAGAATACAAACGAATAACAATTCTTGTTTCTGAAGATTAAAATACCAAAACATATTAATTTCTAAGTACAAAACTCCTCACAAATAATTGTTCTTACTTACTTTAGTTACTATATAATAAAAACTCCCAATGAAAATTCATTGGGAGTTTTTGTAGTCTAATTTCTAAACTTATTTCGAGTAATAACTGATTTCAATTTTTGTTTCAAACCCTGTCCAGAGTTATAAATCATTTGCTCATTTGTAGGGAAAGGAACAACTCTGAACATTATTAAATCCAAAAAAGAGGCATCTAAAGCTCTTTTATCTCCTTTAAAGTTTGCATAAATATGCTGAAAAGAAAATGTACTTTCTATAGGATATGTTTGTATAATCTGTTTGGTATATAAATCAACATACTTTACTATACCTGTTACTCTCGCAGATTTAAATTGTGTAAATTGATATAATTCACAACGTACTTTAATGAGCTTATCGACCTTAATTTTATTTCCTTCTTGATCTAAAACTTGATTTCCATTTTCATCTAAAAGATATTTAAAGCCATCCTTAATGTCTTTTTCTCTTATAATTTCTTTTTCTCTAATTTGTTCTGGAGACACTTTAATCTTTCGAAGGTTTAATTCTAAACCAAAATCATAGTTAATTTTTGGGTCTTTAGCTCCGTGATAAACGGTCCATAAATCATTTAAACCATAGGTGTCAAAATTTAATAAATCTTCTTCTAATCTTTTAGGGATTACTTTTTGTGTTTCGTTCTTCATGGAAACAATCACAAAATCTAAACCTCTATCATGTGCAACTTCCATTAAACTAAGAACATCTTTAAAATTAGGATTTATCTTTTCTAGATATTCTAAATCATTGTAAGCAGCCCTATAATCAAATTTATTATTCTTATTAAAAAACTTTTTTGCTTTCGCATATAAATAATCTGATAATTGATTTTTATTTGCTATAATCTCATCATCATAATTATTAAATTGAAATTTTGCTTCTCTATTTTCCTTTCTAATAAATAATGGTAATAAGGGTTTTAAAATTTCTTGCCTTCTTTTCAATTCTTCATACAAAACAAAAATAGTTTCAATATTTTCAGGATTGTTATCCTTTTTTAAAAAATTAATTTTAGCCAAATCTTTAGATGTTACTTTCGCAAAAGCTTCCTCTAAGAGTATAATATAAGGCTGATTTCCTTTTTTAGTTTTGTTTCTTTTTAAGTTTTTAATGGCGGTGTTAATAGCGCTGTCGTAATTTCCATTACTAATAGCTTCTTGAGTATTTTTTATACTGCTACAAGAAATTAGTAAAAAAGTAAATAGCGTAAAAAGTAAAAATTTCTTCATAATTAATAAGGTTTAAAAGAACTAAGGCAATCTGTATGCCAAAAAATATTTTAATACATTTTAAACGTTAAAACGAAAGTGCATTACATCACCATCTTTAACAATGTATTCTTTTCCTTCTACTCTCATTTTACCAGCTTCTTTTACTTTTGCTTCCGAACCTAAAGCAACATAATCATCGTACGCAATTGTTTCTGCTCTAATAAAACCTTTTTCGAAATCTGTGTGGATTACTCCTGCTGCTTGAGGCGCAGTAGAACCGATAGGAATTGTCCAAGCTCTTACTTCTTTAACACCCGCAGTAAAATAAGTTTGTAAGTTTAATAATTTATAAGCAGAACGAACCAATCTAGCAA
>JBNMNZ010000149.1:0-4874 GCA_051276605.1 Polaribacter sp.
GTTTAGGAAAAGGGAAACGCTGACAATATTTCTGCAACCGAAATCCTAAAAGAGTGCGGTGTGGTTTAAATAAAAAATATATTCAAGAATTACTTGCTATTAATTTAATGCAGAAAAATGGGTTAAAAATCATTGAAATCGGAAAATAAAATGGTTCTTGGTCTGCTTTAGAAGGGTTAGAAAAAGCTAGTATTCCTTTAGAACTACAACAAAAGTTTGATAAAAACAAAACTGCTTTCATCAACTATCAAAATTTCACCCCAAGCTATAGAAAGAGGTTATCTCTATTGGCTCAATGTACAAAAACCAGAAAATACAAGAAAAAACCGAATTATAGGAATAATTCGGTTGTGTAATGAAAACATTAAATATCCTAGAAATTGGTAATTAACTACAATCCACTTATAAAGTTGCCATAAGGGTCTTTAAATTGGGTACCTTCTGCAAATCTATGTTTACTTAGTTTTTTAAATTCTACTAATGCCCAAAGAATAAATTCTTTTACAAAATACGCATCCTCAGTATTCATTCTAGGTTGGTGTTTTACTAAAAAATCATCTAAAGGAGTCACTTTATCTAACTCATTTTTATATTGTAATTCTGTAAATTCATCTAACAATTCGAAATCATCATTTGCATTAAAAAACCAAGAAATAATATCATCATATGGGGTTTCTGCTTCTTGTTTTTCTAACTTTTTAATTTCAGGAAAATATGTTGGAAACAATCTTTTGATAGCATTCTTAATCAAGGTTTCAGCAACAACTTGCGCTCCTTCTTGCTCACCTTCATATACCAATTCTACTTTACCTGTAATTGCAGGAATTATTCCATCAAAATCACTTAAACGAATCATTGTTTTTTCATCCCCAGAAAGTAAAGCTCTTCTTTCTGCTGTGCTTAATAAATTTTCAAAAGCAGTAATACTTAAACGCGCGCTTACTCCACTCTTATCATCTATATATTCACTTTCTCTCGCTTCAAAAACTATTTGTTCTAACAAATCTTTTGCTAACTCTGGAACTTGAATAAACTCCTGCTGAGAACTTGTGCTATTAGCTTCTTGTTGCGTAATCCTTTTGGCTGTCTCAATATCCTCTGGATAATGGGTTAAAATTTGAGAACCAATTCTATCCTTTAATGGCGTTACGATACTTCCTCTATTTGTATAATCTTCAGGATTTGCAGTAAATACAAATTGCATATCTAAAGCCAAGCGTAACTTAAATCCTCTAATTTGAATATCACCTTCTTGTAAAATATTAAACAATGCAACCTGAATTCTAGCTTGTAAGTCTGGTAATTCATTTATCACAAAAATACATCTGTTTGCTCTCGGAATCATTCCATAATGGATTACTCTGTCATCTGCATAAGATAACTTTAAATTAGCTGCTTTTATTGGATCTACATCACCAATAATATCTGCAACAGTAACATCTGGTGTTGCTAATTTTTCTGCAAATCGATCATCTCTATGCATCCAATAAATAGGTGTTCCATCCCCTTTTTCTTTAATGGTTTCTATGGCATATCTAGAAATAGGATTCAAAGGATCATCATTAATTTCAGAACCTTCTACAACGGGTATATATTCATCTAATAAATTTACCATCAACCTAGCTAAACGTGTTTTTGCTTGTCCACGTAAACCTAATAGATTTATATTATGTTTGCTTAAAATAGCTCTTTCCAATTCTGGAATTACAGTATTTTCATATCCGTGAACTCCAACAAAAGCACTCTCTTTACTCATTATTTTACTAATAAGGTTTTCTCTTAACTCATCTTTAATCGATTTAGATTTATATCCTGCCTCTTTTAATTCTCCTAATGTTTTTATATCTTGTATTCTCATTTATCCTTTAATTCGTTTTTTTCTATTCGTTTCGTAATCTTCAAAAATCATTTCTCCCAAACCTTTTAATCCTGTATAAAATGCTTTTCCTTGATTTGCTTGTGTAAACGCTTTTATAAATTGCATTAAATAAGGATCTTGTGCGATCATAAAGGTAGTAATTGGAATGTGTAATTTTCTTGCTTGCTGAGCCATTCCATAACATTTGTCTACAATATATTTATCTAAACCATTACTGTTCTTATAATATTGACCATCTGGTAAACGCAAACAACTTGGTTTCCCATCAGTAATCATAAAAATCTGTTTATTGGTATTTCTTTTTCTACGCAATAAGTCCATCGCTAATTGTAAACCAGCAACTGTATTTGTATGATAAGGCCCAACTTGTAAATAAGGTAAATCTTTAATTTTTATAGCCCATGCATCATTTCCAAACACAATAATATCTAAGGTATCTTTTGGGTAACGCGTTGTAATTAATTCAGCCAAAGCCATCGCTACTTTTTTTGCTGGCGTAATTCTATCTTCTCCATACAAAATCATAGAATGACTGATATCGATCATTAGAACAGTGCTCATTTGAGATTTGTGCATTGTTTCTTCTACAACTAAATCATTTTCAGTTAGATTGAAGTTCTCAATTCCGTTATTAATCTGTGCGTTTCTAATACTTTCTGTCATAGAAACTTTGTCTAAAGCATCCCCGAATTGATACCCTCTAAAATCACCAGTATGTTCATCTCCAATTCCTGCAGATTTACTTTTATGATTCCCCGAACCACTCCTTTTTATATTACCAAAAATATGATTTAAAGCTTGCTGACGAATTGCTCTTTCCGTTTTAGGAGTAATTTTTGTTCCTCCGGTTCCATCTCCTTTTATTTCTTCTTTAATGTAGCCTTTCTTCTTTAGATCTTCAATAAAATCTTCAATCGTGTAATTCTCATCAGTTAATTTATATTCTTTATTTAAAGAACGCAACCAATCTATAGCTTCATCAAAATCGCCAGAAGTATGTGTGATCAATTCTTTAAAAATATCAAAAAGTATTTCAAACGGAGATTGATTTTCTACTTCATAGGTTTTAAATACAAAACCTTTTCTTTTTTTGTTGTTTTTCATCAGTATAAAAATACGACTTTATTGCATGCCCAGAAAAAGATTAACATAGCTTTAATATATAGGACAATTGTCAATTTTTATAATTGAATAGTTTGAGTTTATTTTTTATTAAAAAAGTGAAAATAAATTTTATGATAACATTAACATTGAATTAATTGAGAAAAAATAACTTACTAAAATTATTTTTAATTAATCTAAAAAATCAAATGAAACCGATCTATTCAAGTAAATTTAAAGTTCTTTGCACATTATTCTTAACGCTTGCCATTTTAGGAGTACAAGATGCAAATGCACAATTTTGGAAAAAGAAAAAAAAGGAAGCTATAACAACTAAAAAAGAGCCACCAAAGAAGAAAGAAAAATCAATTAAAGATTTAACAAAAAGCAGTAAAAAAATTGAAGGTTTATTTACGATTTATCAAGATACTGTAACCGGTGCTGTTAAACTGCTAATCAAAGAAGATCAATTAAATAAAGACTTTATATATTTCTCTCAAATTGCTGACGGTGTAACAGAAGCAGGTGCATTATTTAGAGGTGCATATAGTGGGAATTCTGTGTTCCATGTAACAAAGTACTTTAATAAATTAGAGTTTTTAGCTCCTAATACTTCTTTCTATTTTGATGAAAAAAGTGCCCTATCAAAATCTTCTGAAGCAAACATAAGTGATGCTGTAATGGCCAGTGGGAAAATATTAGCCTCAGACATAAAAAAGGGTGAATATTTAATAGATGCTAATGGATTATTTTTATCAGAAACCTTTACACGAATTAAAGGACCTAAAAGACCAGGTAGTTCTCCTTTTGCTTTTAGTTTAGGAAGGTTTGACAAAACAAAATCAAAAATAAACGAAATTAAAAATTACCCTGAAAACACCAATGTAAAAACGGAATATGTTTACAATAATCCTTCTGTTTTAAATGGTGGTTCTGCTGCTGTTACTGATGGAAGAAATGTTTCTATCAAAGTTTTTCATACGTTTATGAATATGCCAGAAACAGATTATTCACCAAGAATGGATGACGCTAGAGTTGGTTATTTCTTAACAGAAACAAATGACATGACAACGACAAGCACTGTAAATTATAGAGATATGATTCATAGATGGAAGTTGGTTAAAAAAAATCCAGAGGCTGCTATATCAGAACCGGTAACTCCAATTACTTGGTGGATAGAAAACACAACTCCGCTTGAATGGAGAGAAACGATTAAAGAAGGTGTTTTAGCTTGGAATGTAGCTTTTGAAAAAGCTGGATTTAAAAATGCAATAGTTGTAAAAACACAACCAGATAATGCAGATTGGGATGCAGGTGATGTACGTTATAATGTTTTACGTTGGACGTCTTCTCCAAACCCTCCATTTGGAGGTTATGGACCAAGTTTTGTGAACCCAAGAACTGGTGAAATTTTAGGTGCAGACATTATGTTAGAGTTCGTGCATTTTACAAATAGAGTTTTTGCAGATAAATTATATAATGATGCAACTGCTAATATGAAGTTAGAAACTTCAAAAGAGTTAGAAGTTACAAAATTCTTTGAAAAACAAAATCTTAATTTTTGTTCTATGGGACATGTAATGCATGATAATATGCAACTAGGAAATGCTGTTTTACAAGCAACTGGTGCTTCTGATTTAGATATGGACGCTCTTAAAAAAGAGGGAATGAAATCTTTAATTATGCACGAAGTTGGTCATACATTAGGATTAAATCACAACATGAAAGCGAGTCAATTGTTTTCTCCTGAACAATTAGCAGATGCAGCGTTTATTAAAGGAAAAGCATTAACGGGCTCTGTAATGGATTATGCAGGAATTAATATTACAAACGACAGAAGCAAACAAGGACAATATGCTGATATGGCAGTTGGACCTTATGATGTTTGGGCTGT
>JBNMNZ010000150.1:0-4871 GCA_051276605.1 Polaribacter sp.
TTTAATCCTAATTGAGCCGTATATAAAATATTACGCAATTCAATTTCATTTCTTGGTGCAAAAATAATGATGTTTGGAATACATCTTAGATACGCTAAATCAAAAACCCCATGATGGGTTGCTCCATCTTCACCCACTAATCCAGCTCTATCCAAACAAAAAATAACCGGTAGATTTTGCAAAGCAACATCATGAATTACCTGGTCGTAAGCACGTTGTAAAAACGTAGAATAAATATTACAAAACGGAATTAAACCTTGCGTTGCCATTCCTGCAGCCAAAGTAACGGCATGTTGTTCTGCGATACCAACATCAAAAGTTCTTTTCGGGAATTCTTGAAACATAAACTTTAAAGAACTACCTGTTAGCATTGCCGGTGTAATTCCAACAATTTTATCATTCTGTTTTGCTAATTCTAGAATCGTTTTTCCAAAAACATCTTGATATTTGGTATAAAGACTTACCTCTTTTTTAATGCGTTCACCAGAAATTTTATCAAACTTTCCAGGAGCATGATAGGTTACTTGGTCTTCTTCAGCTTGCTGTAAACCTTTTCCTTTTGTCGTAATTACGTGTAAAAACTTCGGCCCTTTTACGCTTTTTAAACGTTCTAATTCTGACAGAACTTTGGATAAATCATGACCGTCAATTGGGCCAGAATAGTCAAAGTTTAAAGCTTTGATAATATTGTTTTGTGCGGCTAATCTTTTATCTGTTTTTACTTTTGTTAAGTACTCTTTTAAAGCACCAACGGAAGGATCAATACCAATAGCGTTGTCATTTAAAATGATGAGTAAATTTGCGTTAGAAACTCCTGCATGATTCAAGGCTTCAAAAGCCATTCCGCTTGCAATAGAAGCATCACCAATAACTGCAATATGTTGTTTTTCTGTTTCTCCTTTTAAGTTCGATGCAATTGCCATTCCTAGCGCAGCAGAAATAGAGGTTGATGAATGACCAACTCCAAAAGCATCATATTCACTTTCTGTTCTTGATGGAAAACCTGCAATCCCTCCGAATTGTCTGTTGGTATGAAAAATGTCTTTTCTACCTGTTAAAATTTTATGGCCATACGCTTGATGACCAACATCCCAAACTAACAAATCGTTTGGTGTATCAAACAAATAATGCAGCGCGATTGTTAATTCTACGACTCCTAAACTAGCCCCTAAATGGCCTTCTTTTGTAGATACGATATCAATAATAAATACTCTCAATTCTTTTGCTAATTGAGGTAATTGTTCTGGATTTAATTTTCTTAAATCTTTTGGATTTGATATGTTGTCTAACAAATTTTTCATTCGATTACAAAAATACAACTTCAAATTTTGTGTTCGTAAAACGGACGGTTAATAAATACAAATTTATCGCAAATATTTTACTTAATTTTGTCATTAATAATCAATCACATATGATTCAACCTTTTGATGATATTTATTTTATGAAAAAAGCCTTACAAGAAGCAGAAACTGCTTTTGATAAAGGGGAAGTTCCTGTTGGAGCAGTTGTTGTATTTAAAGATCAAATTATTGCGAGAGCGCATAATTTAACAGAAATATTAAATGATGTAACGGCACATGCAGAGATGCAAGCTTTTACAGCTGCAGCCGATTTTTTAGGGGGAAAATATTTAAAAGATTGTGTGTTATATGTTACTCTAGAGCCGTGTCAAATGTGTGCTGGCGCAAGTTATTGGACACAAATTGGAAAGATTGTTTATGGAGCATCTGAACCAGAAAGAGGTTTTGTGAATTTAAAAACTACTTTACATCCGAAGACAAAATACGTTGCTGGAATTTTAGAAAATGAATGTTCTCAACTCTTAAAACGTTTTTTTGCTGAAAAGCGTAATTTGAATTAATATTAAATACTGTTAATGTTTTAATAAAAATTAATTTAAAATTTGTCGTGTAATTTGTTTTCCAGAACTTTAACTTATTATTAAAATAAAAAAAAATTCAAATGAAAAAAAGTATCTTATTGTTTGTGTTGTTATTTACTGTATCAGTAAATTTCGCACAAGAATCTCCAATACCAAATTATAGAGCTGCTGCTAAATATTCTCCCGAAAAATTAGCTAAAATGGTACATTCAACCAGTGTGAATCCTCATTGGTTAAAAAAAGGAAATCGTTTTTGGTATTCTTACAAAACTTCAGACGGTTCTAATTATTATTTAGTTGATTTAGATAAAAAATCTAAAAAACTGCTTTTTGACAATGTAAATATGGCAAAGTGGTTGACACAGATCACTAAAGATCCATATGATGCAAAACACTTACCGAAGTTTAGTTTTAAATTTAACAAAGCAGAAAATGCAATTCGTTTTCGAGTAAAATCCACGGAGGAGGTTGAAGTTGTTGATGATAAAAAGGATGATGAAAAAGAAGAAATTGAAAAAGACTCTACTTCAACAAAAAAAGAGGAAAAGAAAAAGCCTAAGATGGAGAAGAAGACCTATCATTTAGAATATAGATTAGGAGGAAATAGCTTAACAATTTTAGATACAAAGAAGAAAGAAAAAGAAGCATGGAAGAAATGGGCAAATGTAGCTCCAGATAGTTCTATTGTTTTGTATTCTAAAGAATATAATTTGTATTGGATGGATAAGATCAACTTTAAAAAGTTGATCAAAGACGAAAAAGACAGCACTGTTGTAGAGAATCAATGGACTAAAGATGGTGAAGAAAACTATGGTTATGGTGGTGGTTCTAGAGAAGACAATGTAGATAAAGAAAAAAATAAAGAGAAAAGGAAAGGAGTTTGGGGAACTTGGTCTCACGATTCTAAAAAGTTTGTTTTTCAAAAATCTGATTCAAGACATATTAAAGATTTATGGGTTATTAATTCTACAGGTAAAAAACGACCGACGCTAGAAACCTATAAATATCACATGCCAGGAGAACAAGAATATTACAAATCAGAATTATTAATTTTTGATATCCCTACAAAATCGCATGTAAAAGTTGCTTTAGACACTACTCGACAGCAAAGTATTTCTGTCTATAGAGCGCCGAGAAAACAGTCTAATAGAGATGATGATTTTAAACCTTCTTTGCTTTTATCAAAAAAAGGAAAAGTATATTTTAGTGTTATTTCTAGAGATAGAAAAAAGTTAGATATTAATGTTGCCGATATTAATACCGGTGAATACAAAACACTAATTGAAGAACGTTTTAATACGTATATAGAATCTCGTCCGTTAATTTTATTTAATAATGAAACAGAAATGTTGCATTGGGCAGAGCGAGATGGTTGGGCGCATTTTTATTTATATGATGTCGAGGGTAAATTAAAAAATCAAGTAACAGAAGGTGATTTTCATGTTGATGATTTTGCGGGTTTAGATGAAAAAAGCGGAATATTATATTTTACAGCAAATGGCGTAAATAAAGAAGAAGATCCTTATTATTTGCATACCTATAGAATTAGTTTAAACGGAAGTGGAATGCGCGCCTTGGATGAGGGGAATTTCACAGCAAATACCTCTATGGCAGATTCTAATCAATATTTTGTGAGCAATTATTCTCGTGTAAATACGGTGCCAAAATCGGAAGTTAGAGATGCTAGCGGGAAAAAAGTAATGGATTTAGAAACTGCAGATTTATCGCAATTATTTGCATCAGGATATAAATTTCCAGAAACGTTTAAAGTAAAAGCAGATGACGGAATTACAGATATTTATGGGGTAATGTACAAACCTTTTGACATGGATTCTACGAAAGTATATCCGCTTTTAGAATATGTGTATCCTGGACCACAAACGGAAGCTGTAAACAAATCTTTTTCATACAGAATGGATCGTTTAGATAGAATGGCACAAGTTGGTTTTGTCGTAATTACTTTAGGAAATAGAGGAGGTCATCCAGACAGATCTAAATGGTATCATAATTATGGGTACGGAAATTTAAGAGATTATGGTTTGGCTGATAAAAAATATGTTGCGCAACAATTAGCAAACAAACATACATTTATTGATATAGAAAAAGTAGGAATCTACGGTCATTCGGGAGGAGGATTTATGTCTACTGCTGCAATGTTAGTTTATCCAGATTTTTTTAAAGCGGCAGTTTCATCCGCAGGAAATCATGATAATAGAGTCTATAATTCTTGGTGGAGTGAAACGCATCACGGAGTAAAAGAAGAGATTGATGAGAAAGGAAAAATTTCTTATAAATATGATATTGATTATAATCAAGCTTTAGCAAAAAATCTAAAAGGACATTTAATGTTAATTCATGGTGATATGGACAATAACGTACATCCTGCTGGAACGATAAGAATGGCAGAACAATTAATTAAAGCCCACAAGCGGTTTAAATTTATGATTATGCCAGGACAAAGACACGGTTTTGGAAATATGACTGAATATTCTTTTTGGTTAAGAGCAGATCATTTTAGTAAATACTTGTTGGGGAAAGAAGCTACAGATATTGACATATTATATATGAATGTAGACAAACCAATGAACAAATAATGACATAACAAATGTAAAATTGAGCTTGTCGAAGTTGGTTTCGAAATAGCAAAAACCTCCGAATTTTCATTCGGAGGTTTTTATTGAAATATTTATAAACTCGATAAATAATCTAAAACTTCTTTTTTCTGGTATTTCTTAGCATAATCTAAAGCCGTCCTTCCGCTATATTTTTTTTTAGACTTGCCCCTTTTGCAATAAGTTTTTTAGCCATTTCTAGTCTTCCATATTTTGCAGTATAGATTAGTGGCGTTTTACCACCACAATCTTTATCTAAATCAGCTTTTTTATTTACAAGTTTATTAAAACACTCTTTTGAATTCAATTTTATTGCTAAAATTAAAAGAGAGTAGTTCGCGTTACCTGCTTCATAACATTTATTAATATTCTCTTTA
>JBNMNZ010000151.1:0-4846 GCA_051276605.1 Polaribacter sp.
TCATCATGGTTATCAGAACAACTAGAAAGTAAAATGCTAGAAATAAAAAGTAATGCGATTAATTTAATTGAATGTAATGTTTTCATAATTTGTGTTTTTTAATAATTTATTTTAATTTTTAAATTGAAATTTCTACCTAATTCATCAGCAAAATATCGCAGCCTGTTTAAGTTTTCTCTATAAGCAACATTAAACAAGTTTTCTATATTAAACTCAAGCTTTAATTTTCCTTTATTAAATGCTTTAAAAACAGCAGAGGTAGAAAGGTTAAATAAAGAGTAACTCGGCGGTGTTGTGCTAACATCTACAAAAACATCTTCCTGTAGTATTGCATTAAATGTGTAAAAATTGTAATTTGGAAACTGATTTTGTTGTAATACGGTTCTGTGTTCTAAACGAATCAATAATTGGTTTAAACTTTCATTCCGATAGGTAATACTATTTCTAAAATTTGCAGAGGGCATATGAATCAAAGGAATATCATCTGTTAAATTATTTCCTCTTAACAAACTTAAACTACCTTGGTAATCAAATTTATCTGTAATTTTCTTGCTCAAATCAATATCAACTCCAAAAATTTGAGCATTAATTTGATTGTATTCCCAAACAGGAAAAGCACCTCTAATAGTAGTAGTAATACCAACAGGAACTAATTGAATAAAACCGTCTATTTGTTTAAAATACGGACTAATTACGAAGCTAAAATTATCACTATTTCGCTCTAAAGAAATAACAAATTTATTGGCAACTTCTTTGTTCATCGTTAACAAACCGGTTTCAATTCTTGCAGCAGAGTGGTGTAAACCATCACTAAATAATTCTGATGGATTTGGCACTCTTGTCGCCAATCCATAATTAATTAAAAGTGCTACATCATTTTTAAACAATGTAGAATATCCTAAACTGGCTGAAATGTTATGAAACATAAATTCAGGAGTTGTTAATATTCGAGTTCCATCAACGTTGCCAGTCTCAAACTCTGGGAAGATTTCATCATAATTATAGGTTTCTTCCCAATCTGAGATATTGTAACGTTTTTTTGCATTTATTTTAGAAAAATCATAACGAATACCAGCACTTAATTCGCTAGTTGTACCTAAGTTATAATTTACTATCGAATAGATTGCCGCATCATATTTATCAAAATCAGGAATTAATGGACTTGTGCCTGTGCCAGAAACGGCATCATTTTGCTGATACCGCGCTAGAATTCCACTATTAATTTTAAGGTTGTCAAAAGCATCTATTTCTAAATCTGTTTGAATCGAGTTTGTAAATAAGCGTAAATCAATAACAGGCGTATCTTTTAAATCACCTCTTCTTAAATCAAATTCTTTTCGTCTATTAATTTGCAAATCATATTGGACCGATAATTTACCAAGACTTTTAAAACGTTTGTACGCTTCAATTTTGCCTAAATGATGTAAAATAGATTGCTTTGGAAAATCAATATTGTAAGAAAAATCTTCAATAACTCTTGGTTCTTTATTGTTTATAGCATTCACCAAATCGTTCACATTTCCAATGTGTGAAGATTGCAAAATAGCAATCTCATTGCTTACAAAGCTATAGTAGGCATTAAAACCCTTTTCATAGCTATTGTAACCAATTTTAAAAGACGTGTTTATATTTTTTAAACCGCTGTTGGTAAGACTATAATCTGGTGTGCTAAAATCGCCAAATTGTTTATAATTTGCTTGGATTTTAGCATATAATCCTGATTTGTATGTTTTTACAATTTCAGAATTAATATTACCACCTAAACCATTAGAGTTAAAAGAAGTTATTGTACTGCCAAAAATGCTATCTATAACAGCATATTTTTTAGGTCTAATTAAAATTAAACCACCAATAGCGTCACTTCCGAACTTTAAGGTGTTTGCACCTTTAATAACATCAATTCTCTCACTAGAATTTATATCAATATTTGGTGCATGTTCATCTCCCCATTCTTGGTCAAACATTCTTACATTATTATTTATAATTAACAATCTGCTACTATGCAAACCATGAATCATCGGTTTTACAATACTGTTTCCGGTATTCAAAGAAGATACGCCACTCATTGTCTTTAGAGCATCCCCTAAAGATTTATCGCTAAAATTATCAATAGTTGCTTTTTTAATAGATTGCTCTATACTCGTTTTTGCAGACTTCGAAGTTGTCTTAACAATAATTTCATTCAATTCATTTAAATGATGTTCTAAAAATATTTGTTTGTTTATATTTTTATCAAGATTGATGGTAATTCTTTTAGTTTCGCAAGAAATATGTTTAATTTCAAGGATGTATTTATCTTTGCAAAGATTTTTAAATACAAAAATACCCTCTAAATCTGATGTGGTATAGGTGTTTAAATTTTCTAAATATAAAGATGCACCAATAATAGGTGTACTATCATGGAAATCAGTTATTTTTCCTCTAAAAGTAAATTCACAATCTTGCGCAGTTTTGGGTAAGCTTTCTTGAGTATAACTCGTAAAAAAGACACCGCAAAATAATGCACATAAAAAGATTTTTAGCGTCATTGTAATGCTTTAATATGAATAATTAATACGTAATTATACGAAAGCAGGTGGTCCTCTAAGTTGATAAGATAATGGCTGATATTCAGTTAAGAAGTAATAAGGAATAACAATAATAGCCGTTTTTACAAAAGGTACTATTGATTTATAGGTGTTATTTGTTAAGTATCCTTGGTTGACTTTAAAATAGTGAAAATCACAATCTAGCACCTTTTCATGTACATGATTTTCTATTTTAGAAATACATACAGAATGTGTATGATTCTCTAAGGCATGCATAATCTGAGCGCTAGATGGTATAAAAAATACGATCAGAAATAAAAAGGCGATATGTTTTTTAAAAAAAGTAATGTTATTTTTTTTAATTTAAATTTAGCTTTTCTACATCGAGGCAGAAAACGATTGCAAAAATACAAATATCCTTTTGGAATCCCAGCTACAGATTCGTTAAAAAATTCTGAATTAAATAAATTTGCACTTTTTGTAATTTATTCGCTGAAATATAAATGAAAATAAAAGTGTCTAATCCAAAAATAACTAGAGTAAACTAAGTGTTCGTAAATAAATATTAGTTCGATGTTTTACAGGTGTTTAAAGGTTACTTTACTTTGTATATCGTTGCTTTTTTAGTAAATTTTGAAAAACCAATTTTAACCGTAAAATCATAAGAATTGTTATCGATTTTATTAATCTGAATATACATTGGGTCCTTTTGTAGTGCTGTTTTTGGATTGATATATTTTAAAGTGTAAAAGAAGTTGTTTTTCCACTTTATAGACAATGTATCTATATGATTACCATGTTTACTAATTTGAATACTATCTTTTCTAATAATCGTTTCTTTCACAAAACCTTTACCAGCAGGAATTTCAAATACACCTACCTTAAATCTATCTGAGTTATCTTTAAATTCTGATTTACATGCAAACAATGTTAAAACTCCTGTAATAATAAAAATTAATTTTCTCATTAAATTCCTGTATAATTTGATGGTGTAATTGTTTTTAATTCACTTTTAATTTCTGATGAAACTTTTAAGGTATCAATAAAATCTGCAATTGATTTTTGATTGATTTTTTCATTAGTTCTGGTTAATCCCTTTAAAGCTTCATAAGGATTAGGATAAGCTTCACGTCTTAAAATTGTTTGAATTGCTTCTGCAACAACGGCCCAATTATTTTCTAAATCTTGCTCAAATTTTTGTTTGTTTAACAATAATTTATTCAATCCTTTTAAGGTAGAGGTAAAAGCAATAATTGTATGTCCGAAAGGAACACCAACATTACGTAAAACGGTACTGTCTGTTAAATCTCTTTGTAATCGAGATATGGGTAATTTAGCTGAAAGGTGCTCGAAAATTGCGTTTGCAATCCCTAAATTTCCTTCAGAATTTTCAAAATCTATAGGATTTACTTTATGAGGCATTGCAGAACTACCTACTTCACCAGCCTTAATTTTTTGTTTAAAATAATCCATAGAAACATACGTCCAGAAATCTCTGTCTAAATCTAGTATGATTGTATTGATACGCTTTAAGGTATCAAACAAAGCTGCTAAATGATCATAATGTTCTATTTGTGTTGTTGGAAAAGAATGATGTAAACCTAATTTTTCTTGCACAAATTTTCTTCCAAATTCTTTCCAATCAATTGTTGGATAGGCAACTTTATGCGCATTGTAATTACCAGTTGCACCCCCAAATTTGGCAGCACTTGGTATCTCACTTAATAAATTAAACTGTTGTTTTAAACGAACAACATACACCTCAATTTCTTTACCTAATCTTGTTGGTGATGCAGGTTGTCCGTGAGTTCTTGCTAACATAGAGATGTCTTTCCACTCAATAACAAGTGCTTGCAAACGCTCTAAAACTTCAAGATAATGAGGTACATACACTTCATTCATTGCTTCTTTTATAGAAAGCGGAATTGCGGTATTATTAATGTCTTGAGAAGTCAGTCCAAAATGAATAAATTCTTTATGTTTTTGTAAACCTAAAATATCAAATTTTTCCTTGATAAAATACTCAACAGCTTTTACATCATGATTGGTAACTTTTTCAATATCTTTTATCTTTTGAGCGTCTTCAGTCGTGAAACCCGTATAGATTTCACGTAAACTATCAAACAAATCTGTATTAAAATTAGCTAATTGTGGCAGAGGAACTTCGCACAACGCAACAAAATATTCAATTTCTACACGAACTCTGTATTTTATTAAAGCTTCTTCAGAAAAATAATTTGCTAATTTAGATATTTTACCTCTGTAACGCCCATCAATTGGAGAGATGGCATTTAATTGTGTTAAGTCCATTTTTAGTT
>JBNMNZ010000152.1:0-4810 GCA_051276605.1 Polaribacter sp.
TGTCTTTGTTTCCGGATAACAGGAACTTTTGTTCTCGTTTATCATTTTTATTTAAATTTAATAAAATAGTGTCTAACGGACTCTGAATATCTAGTAAATCTTTTTTTGCAACATGGGTATAAATCATCGTGGTTTCTGGTCTTGAACGCCCTAACAAAGATTGAATGAATCATTTTAATGTAGAATTGCGTGAGGTATAAAAATACTAAAAAAAATCAATATCCATGGCAATACGTTATAGAATAACAAAAAGAAACAATAGTATTCAAAATAAAAAAGAACAATACATTATGCAAGCAATTGCAACAGGTTCTGTAGATTTAGAAATGCTAAGTCAAAAGTAGAGGTCTTTTTTAAGCACTTAAAGCCTTAGGGATACTAATAATTAAAACATAAAAATTATGGATCAAAGAGATTATTCAAACGAGTTAATTTCCAGAATCATTAGTGACGGTTGTCAACTAATGTTTATTTGGATTCGAAAAAGAAGAAACATTTTGAATTAAAAAGAAGTAGTCAAGTTAGAAAATCACATTTCTAACTGGCTATTTCAGGCGTGTTTAATTGCTCAAAAAGCATGATTTCTTGCTTTTATGATCTCTGCGAACTGTTTTAATGTGAAATCTCTGGTCATGGTTTTTGGGTTTTATATGGTTTTATATGAAAAAATACTCATGTTTTTGACCTCTCTTTTTGGTACTTTTTGGCCAAAACAGGCCAAAAGCAATTAGGTAATCCTCTGTATCCATCTGATATAAAGGGTTAACAGAGATAGGTCTATACAGGGGAGCACCTATTATTCCCTTATATAAGATGAGGTTACCCCTGTATAGACCGATTTTTTTTAAACTCATTCGAGGGATTATTTTGATGATTTTTCATCAAAAAACTAGTTTTAAACCACTCTGTATATTTTAGAAATTGATGTCTTTTTTTGTAAAAAAAAACACACAATAAAGCCTCTACCTTTGAGGCCCAAATTAAGTATTGAAGACCTTAATTTCCAAATCATCTAAATGCCCCATTTTACTCTCGTCTTTTGTAATTAAGTACAAGTCGAGGTTGTTGCCTATTTTGCACATATCGATTTACCATATTGTAGCTCTTATGAAGCTTTTCAGTGAGCCAAGTTTGCTAGCCTTGTAGCAAACACTTTAGTAGACTTAGGAATTGACGTTATTGATTTAGGTTTGTCTGCAACACCAACTGTAGAAGTAGCACTTCCTTTAGAAATAACTGATGGTGGTATTATACTAACAGCTTCTCACAATCCAAAACAATGGAATGCTTTAAAATTATTGAATGAAAAAGGCGAATTTTTAAATGGAGAAGAAGGTGAGATTATTTTAGCTTTAGCTAATAAACAATTGGGATAAGGAAGATTTCAACAACCATTTTGTCTATTACATTTCATTAATTCTGTTGATTATGCTATTTTGGGATAATAGAATCTATAGATACACTACTGATAAAAAAAGTAGTTATGGAATAGGAAACATCCAACTCCATTTATTAAGACTTAATCAGATGGAATCTCGTATTGGTTTTAATGAAATTACAAAAAATATTTCAGCTCATTTTGACTATGAAATTACTTCAAAAAGAGTAATTGAATTATTAATATTTGAAGCAGATAAAAGAGATAACAAAAACTAATATAATCATAAGTGGTGTGAAAACGAAATCAAATCCTCCCCAAAATAGTTCGACTTCACTCCCTTCTGCTGTAAAAACTAAGCCTTTCAGAGATTTTTCTTTGAAAGGTTTTTTTATTGGGTATAACCAATTAAGGATCTCTCTCTAATTTTAACACTCCAAGAAGCTAAAAGGTTTATTTATAAAGAAAATAGTATTGTTTATGTTTTATTGCCCAGAGTCTCAGTAGCAATTATTTGATGAATTTAATAGTAGGTAATCGAATCTAGCGGCTGCTATTAAAATGCTTTTTCAAGCTGTGAATAAAAGCTTATCTTGAAAAAAATTTTTAGTAATGAAAGCAATCGTTTGCAGTAAATTCGGAACTCCGAATACCTTAAAGTATCAGGAAATTAAAACTCCAAATCCAAAAGAAGGAGAGCTTTTAATTACTGTAAAAGCTTGTAGTGTAAACTTCCCTGACACATTAATTATTCAAGGAAAATATCAGTTTAAGCCAGAATTTCCATTTTCACCAGGAAGTGATGTTGCCGGAATCGTAGAAGAAGTTGGAGAAGGAGTAAAAGGTTTTCAAATAGGAGATGAGGTAGTAGGCTTTATTCCTTTTGGAGGTTTTGCAGAAAAAGCGATTGTATCAGCCAAAGACTGTTTTCCAAAACCTAGAGGGATGTCTATGGTAAATGCCTCTGCTTTTTTATTGGCTTACGGTACTTCTTATCATGCTTTAAAAGATAGAGCAAATTTACAAAAAGGAGAAACAATATTGGTTTTAGGAGCTTCAGGAGGTGTAGGGATTACAGCGGTTGAAATCTCAAAATTGTTGGGTGCAAAAGTGATTGCAGCTGCTTCGTCTAAAGAAAAGTTGGAGTTGTGTAAACAATTTGGTGCAGATGAAGTGATCAATTATACAGAAGAAAATTTAAAAGACAGGGTAAAAGAATTGACAAATGGAAAAGGAGTTGATGTAATTTATGATCCTGTTGGAGGGGCTTTTTCTGAACTAGCCTTAAGAGCAATTGCTTGGAAAGGAAGGCACTTGGTTGTTGGTTTTGCCAATGGAGAAATTCCTAAAATTCCTATTAATCTAACGTTGCTAAAAGGTGCAAGTATTGTTGGCGTTTTTTGGGGAGTATTTGCTCAAAAAGAACCAAAAAAGAGTTTAGAGAATATTCAGCAATTATTAACTTGGTTTGTGAAGGGTTTAGTAAAACCACATATAGACAAAACATATTCTCTAAAAGAGGCTCCAAAAGCTCTAGAATATATGATGCAAAGAAAAGTGAAGGGCAAAATTGTAATTGATATGGATTTATAATTTTAGCAAAAATGGAAAATAATAAAGAGGTGTGATTTCAGAAATCATGCTTTTTTATCCTTTCTTTTTTAAAATAATTTCTTCATAATCATCAGATTTTTCGGCATTAAAAAATAAGTGTTGTGCTGCTTTTGGCAGAACGGTTAATTTCCTTTTTGTTAAATCGATCCAAGCTCCGTATACTTTTATAACTGCGGATAATTTACCAGCTTCATTAAATACTTCATGTACAATTTTCCAGCGTTCATTATTTTCAGAAAGGCCAGATAATTTTATATTTACAGAAATATCTTCACCAATATGAATTTCTTTTCTAAAGGAAGTTTCTTCAGTAAATAAAATAGGACCAATATTGTGTTTTGTAAATTCTTCTATAGAAAAATGATGTTCTGCAAAATAACGGATTCTAACTTCTGCGGCATATTCATTATATGCTGTGTGACGCATATGCCTGTTTGGGTCAAAATCAGACCATTTTGTTGGAAATGTTACTTTAAAACTCATGATAAATATTTTAAAAACCTGATGTGTTTTTAAAACATATCAGGCTGTTATATAAATAATTTGATGTTTTTAATTCTTTATAGTCGCTGTCTTATCCTTTAGTTTTAATTCGCTTAGAACATTTAAAGCTTCTGAGATGTACATATCTTTTGATAAATTTTTATGCCATGCCATTCTTTTATCAGCTAAATCTTTATTGTCTTTAAATAATGATTGCTCGTATTTTGGAGAAGAATATGTAAGATCTGATTTGTAATCGAAAACAGATTTAAATTTTTCAGCTTCTTTTTCTTTTACATCACTTTCATTAAAAAACTTTTTATAATTCAAGGAATAAGAATTTTCTTCTTGATTTTTCTTAAGCCATTTTGCATATTCATTGATCAACTTAAAGTTCGTATTGGAAGCTATTCGTTGTTTGCTACCATAAATAACATCTTCAAAATTAGCGTATGAATCTGTTTGAGTATAGGTTGCTTTTGGTACTTTGTCCCAAGCTAAAGCACCTTCTAAATCACGCTCACCTACTTTCATATAACTATACCTGCTTGGCATTGCAATATCAGAATAAACGCCTTCTTTTTGTGTTGAACCTCCATTTACTCTATAGAATTTTTGGATGGTCATTTTTAAGTATCCTAAATCTTTTTCGTAATTTGGATAAAACTGATTGATAGGTAAAATATTTTGAACGGTTCCTTTCCCATACGTTTGATTTCCGCCTAAAATAACAGCTCTTTTATAGTCTTGCATTGCAGCAGCAAAAATTTCTGAAGCTGAAGCAGAAAACTCATTTACCAAAATAACCAAAGAACCATCCCATTGAACTTGTGGGTCTGTATCCTCTTTTATAATTGGGTTTTCTCCTCTATATTTTACCTGTACAATTGGGCCTTTATTAATAAATAATCCTGAAATTTCAATAGCAGTTTTTAAAGATCCACCTCCATTATTCCTTAAATCAACGATTAAGCCAGTAACACTTTCTGTTTTTAATCGCTCAATTTCTTTTTCCATGTCTTTGGCCGAATCTCTTGAATTTTGGTCTTGAAAATCGATATAAAAACTTGGCAAATCGATAATCGCATATTTTTTACCATTTTTCTCTACAATACTAGATTTTACAAAGGTTTCATCTAATTGAACAATATCTCTTATAATTGAAATTACTTTTATAGAACCATCTAATTTTTTCTTCACTGTTAATCGAACTTCAGTCCCTTTTTTTCCTTTGATAAATTTGATTGCATCATCCAAACGCATTCCAACAATATCTAAAGGTTCTTCATCACCTTGTGCAACTTTTAAAATAATATCACCAGCTTCTAACTCTCC
>JBNMNZ010000153.1:0-4805 GCA_051276605.1 Polaribacter sp.
TAGGAATTATTTGCTTTTCGTCATGTAGAAGTACATCACAATCTTGTGGTCTCGCTGACAATATAACTATTCAATCAACTTTACAACAAGCTGATTTCTCATAAAAGTCAATTTGTCTCTTAATTTTAAATTCAATGAATCCGCTTTTTAGCGGATTTTTATTATAATAGAATTACAAGGAAACCAAACAACCTTAGAAATGAGCTTTCAATTTAACAGATTACTTCAGCCTTAAATACTAAGAATAAGAAGGCATTATAATTTACCAATCAATTTCCTCTTTCCCTATTTCTTTTAAAAATGTATTTGTTTTAGAAAAATGTTTACATCCAAACCAACCTCTCCAAGCTCCTAAAGGTGATGGATGAGGAGCTAAAAAGATTGTATGTTGATTACGATTAATAAGGGTTATTTTACTTTCTGCAAATTTTCCCCAGAGTAAAAAAACAACATTCTTTTTTTGATCAGAAATTTGTTTAATAATTTCGTCTGTAAAAGTTTCCCACCCTTTTTTTTGGTGACTTCCTGCTTCGTGAGCTCTTACAGTTAAAGTTGCGTTCAGTAATAAAACCCCTTGCTCTGCCCATTTTTCTAGGTTCCCGCTTTCTGGATATACTTTGTTTGTATCTGTAGTAATTTCTTTAAATATATTTTTTAATGAAGGTGGGTGGTTAATTCCGTCTTTTACAGAAAAACACAAACCATTGGCTTGTTCTTCACCGTGATAAGGATCTTGACCGATAATAACCACTTTTAAATCCTCTAGAGAACAGAAGTCAAACGCAGCAAAAACGGCTGTTTCTTCCGGATAACAAATGTGGTTTAAATATTCTGAATTCACAAATGTTACTAATTCTTTGAAATATGGTTTTTCAAATTCATTTTGCAAAATATTTTTCCAACTATCAGCTATTTTTATGTGCATAGTTTGTTATTTTTGTAGTTATATCAAAGATACTATTTTGAGTAAAAACATTTCAGAAAAAACATTGCAAGATTTAGAGTTTTCGACTGTTTTACAACATGTTTCAGAACATTGTATTTCTGGCCTAGGAAAAGAAAACGTACGAGAGATTAAACCAATACCTAGTAGAAAACAGCTGTTTATAGAGTTGCATTTGGTGAATGAATATTTGTCTTCATTTCAAAGTGAAAATAGGGTTCCAAATCATGGTTATGACAATGTTACAGATAGTGTAAAGCGTTTGGCAATAGAAAATAGTTTTATAGAAACAGCCGATTTTTTAAAAATAGCAACTACTTCTCTAACGGTAAATGAATTAATAAAATTTTTTAAGAAATTTCAAATTCAATTTCCTACTTTCTATGAGCTTTCTCAAAAAATAGAATTTACAACGTATGTAGATGATGAAATTAAAAAAATTATTGATATTTCTGGTGAAGTAAAGAATAATGCTTCTTCTGTTTTAAAACAAATTAGAAGAGACATTAATAATATTCGTGGTAAAATTGGTGCAAGTTTTTCGAGCGCACTTTCAAAATCTACTGCGGCTGGTTATTTAGATGATATTAAAGAAACTGTCGTAGACAATCAGCGTGTTTTAGCTGTTTCGGCAATGCACAGAAGAAAAATTGCAGGGAGTTTATTAGGTTCCTCAAAATCTGGTAATATTGTATACATCGCGCCACAAGCAACACTTGCGTATAGTAGAGAGTTTCAAAATTTAGTATACGAAGAAAAACAAGAGGTTGTTAAAATATTAAGAACGCTCGCCGAAACAATTCGTCCTTTTACATCTCTTTTAGATGAGTATTTAGCCTTTTTAGTACATACTGATGTTATTGGTGCTAAAGCAAAATATGCACGAGAAATGAATGCTATTTTACCTAAAATTACGAAAGAAAAAAGAATCTTTTTTAAAAACGCTGTGCATCCTATATTATGGCGAAAAAATAATGCTCAGGAAATAGAAACTATTTCTCAATCGATAGAATTAAATGAGAAACAACAAATTATAGTTATTTCTGGTCCAAATGCTGGTGGAAAAAGTATCACTTTAAAAACCATTGGGTTATTGCAATTAATGTTGCAAAGTGGAATTTTAATTCCAGTAGATGAACGCAGTCAAACCTATGTATTTGAATCGATTTTAACAGATATCGGAGATAATCAATCTATAGAAAATCAATTAAGTACCTATAGTTACCGATTAAAAAACATGCGTAATTTTTTACGCACCTGTAATGAAAGTACGTTGTTTTTAATTGATGAATTCGGTACGGGTTCAGACCCTGAATTGGGTGGAGCTTTGGCAGAAATTTTCTTGGAAGAATTTTATGAAAAGAAAGCTTTCGGGATTATTACAACCCACTACTCTAACTTAAAGGTCTTGGCAAACGAGTTAGAAAACGTGACAAATGCAAATATGCAGTTTGATGAACGTTCTTTAGAACCTTTATACAAATTATTTATTGGGCAAGCCGGAAGTTCTTTTACGTTTGAAGTAGCACAGAAAAACGGAATTCCGTTTAGTATTATCAACAAAGCTAAAAAGCGTGTAGATACTGAAAAGGTGCGTTTAGATAGAACCATTTCTAAATTACAGAAGGAAAGAAACAAACTACAAAGAAACTCTGATAATCTAGAAAAACAGAAGTCTAAGGGGCAAGAATATTTAGAAAACTTACAGGAAAAAGAAGATAAAATTCAGCTGAAACTAGCTGGTTTTCAAGAATTATATGATAGCAACCAAAGAATGCTATCATTAGGAAGAAAAATTAACGAATTTCTAAACAAATACTTTCAGAACAACAATAAAAAAGAACTAAATACCAATTTTAATAAATGGGTTGTAGATGAAAAGGTAAAGTATGCAAAGAAGAACCCTATAAACCTGAAAACGAAATCACAGAAAGAGAAAGCAAAAGTTGTTCAAAAACAATTACAAGAAGTGATTAAAAAAGTGGAAAAAGAGGTTTTAGAAAAGGTTATTGAAGTTAGAAAGGAAAAGAAAAAAGAGGAAATAAAAATTGCACAAGAAAAATCTGAATATATTTATGGAGTTAATGATAGAGTTCGAATAATCGATTCTAATTCTGTTGGAACTATTGATAAGATAGAAAAGAAAAACGTTTTTATCAATTATGGTATATTTACTACCAAAGCCAAATTAGAACAATTAGAATTGGTAGAGAAAGCTAAAAAATAAAAGCGATAAACAAGTGTCGAAAATCAATAATATGATTTCAGGTTTTTTAAATAAAATAGGTCATTTTTCAGAAGAAGAATTGACTTTTCTTAAAGAAGAACTTGAGTTTAGAACCTTAAAAAAAGATAAAATACTACTTGATAAAAATGAGGTTTGTGCTTCTTTGAGTTTTATCATTAGCGGAGCATTGTATCAATACAAAATTGATTCTGAGCTTAACAAGAATGTAATTGATTTGAATGTAGCAAATGATTGGATTATCAATCATAAAAGCTTCACCACCCAAAAGCCTTCAGAATATATCATTCAATCATATGAAGAAAGCACAATTTGTCTATTGACAATAGATTCTATTCATCGGTTAATTGCCAAATCACAGTCTTTTCTTAAATTAGGAAAGGTTTTAGAAGCATCAGTCTCTAGAATTGATTTTTTTGACAACAATAATACGCCAGACGAAAAGTACCAATACATTCTGAAAAATAAATCTGAAATCATTCAGAAGTTCCCGCAAAAACTAATTGCTTCTTATTTAAAAATCACGCCCGAAACATTAAGCAGAGTTCGGAATCGATTTTCAAAACTATAACTCATTTCTTGATTACGATCAAGTGCTCACCCTCTTTCTATTGTTGACCTTTGTTTTTTTAAATTTAAGAAAACAACAATGGGAAAACACTTTCACAAAAGCAGCGGAATTTCACTTATTACAGGTTCTTTATTGATTATTGCAACTATGGGATTACATCCTACAGGAGGCAGTATTGAATACATTATTAAAATCACCAAATCAATAACAGCTACACATTCATTGGCTATCTTTTCATTGCCAATACTATTCTTTGGTTTTTACGGACTTACCAATGCACTTTTAGATAAATGGAAATTGGCAAAACTTGCCTTATTTATTATGGGATTCGGATTGATTTCAGCCATGTTTGCAGCTTTAATAAATGGGTTAACACTTCCCTATTTCTTGGGTAAGTATGAAAACAATATCGCAGAAAATAGCGATATGCTTAAACTAATTATCAATTATGGTTTTGCAATAAATAAACCGTTAGATTATATTTTTATTATTGCCACTTGTTTGGCAATTACTATTTACTCATTATTGATTGTATCTTCTGATAAACTTCCAAAATGGATTGGTTTTTTTGGATTATCATTAATTGTATTCGTAATAATTGGATTACTAACCGGTTTTGTGTTTTCAAATTTAATTGGCTTTCAAATTTTTATTTTTGGGATTGCAACCTGGTTTTTAGCAACTGGAATTTCATTAATCAAAACTAAATAGCACCTTTATGAGCAAAGAAAAAATTAAACAAGCCTACGAGGGTTTAGCAGATAGTTATAATAATATAATTGACCACAAACCACACAATGCTTATTATGATCGACCTAATACATTAAGTTTATTGCCAAATGTTGCAGGAAAATTAATTTTTGATGCTGCTTGTGGTCCTGGGAAATATGCCGAGATCTTAATTTCTAGAGGGGCAACTGTTATTGGCTGCGACATCAGTCCAAAAATGATAGCACATGCAAAAAACAGAAATAAAGGAATTGGTTCCTTTTTTGTGCACGATTTAAGTTTGCCTATAAAACAACTCAATAATGCTTCTTTTGATA
>JBNMNZ010000154.1:0-4802 GCA_051276605.1 Polaribacter sp.
CGTTTTGCTGTAGCAATTGCTTGTAAACCCGCAACTCCTGCACCTAATATTAAAATTTTTGCTGGCGGAATTGTACCTGCAGATGTCGTCATCATTGGTAAATACCCAGAAAATTGATTTGCGCCGACGATAACAGACTTATATCCTGAGAGTGATGCTAAAGAAGACAAAACATCCATAGACTGCGCAATAGAAGAACGAGGAAGTAAATCTAAACTAAAGACTTTTGCCTCTGAATATTTTAGACTTGTAAGCATTTCTGATGCTAGTTTAGCATTAAATTTACCTATAAGTAAGGTATTCTCTTTTATTTGATAAATATCTTCCTGATCAATACCAACCCCTGTAAGAATAATATCTGATGAAGTTAGAATATCATTTCGGGAAACTATTTCTGCACCAGCTTCTTGATACAATTCGTTAGAATAACCAGCATTTTCACCTGCATTCATTTCTATAACTACAGAGTATTCACTTTTAATTAATTTCGAAACTACTTGTGGAACCATTGCAATAAGATTCTCTTTCGTACATTTTAATACTCCTATAGTCATTTGTTTTTTTTTAATTATTCTCTGTTTGAAATTATTTTTTTATGTTATAAAAGTGATTTTTTACTAATTAAAATCCCATCATTATCTGAATACACAAACTGTTTTGGAATAAACGATACACCTGAAAAATTAACAGGTATATCAATTTCTCCAATATTTCTTTTAACACTTTTTACTGGACTTGTGTTTAAAGCTTTTATAGCAATATCCATTTGATTAATTAAAGAACTATCTCTAATGCATCCGTTAACGATAATACCATCCCAATTATTCGTAATTGCTAATTCTGCTAATTTATCACCAACTAAAGCACAACGTATCGAGGCGCCACCATCAACAACTAAAACCTTTCCTTTACCGTTAATTCCCAACATCTTTCTAACAAAAGAATTATCTTCAAATATTTTTAGCGTAACTATTTCACCATAAAAAGATTGCTTGCCTCCAAAGTTTTTAAAAATTGGATTTGCACAAATTAATATTCCTTCATTATCATCCCAAAGGTCTGCTGTAGTAAAATTAGTTGTCATATTTACTTTATAAATCAAGCACTTAACTCTTTTGCAATAATAGTAAATAAAACACAAAACAATAGCGAACGTTCGCTAAATATTGATTTTTTTAATTTTTTTTACGATATTCGCATTTTTTGTACTCAAAAAAACAAGAAAATATAACTAGAAACGAAGAAAATATTAAAAGTAATTACTCAGGGAATTTTAAAGAAAAACCCACTAACCCTAAAATAAGCATCTTTTTATATGCACTATTTCATCTAAAACAGGAAACAAAAAATTAATTTTACAAAAAAAACTCCAAATATTTTAATAAATATTTGGAGTTTTTTAAGCTTTTAAAAAGCATTATCCGCATTTAGAAGAACCACAATCCTTACAAGTTAAACAACCTTCTTGATAAATTAAGTTATTAGAATCGCAATTATCACAGGTATGCCCTTTCACCTCTGTACCATCCTCAACATAACGCTTCAACGCACGTTGTACTCCATTTTTCCATGTACTTATAGATTCAGAATCTAATTGTAAACTTTGTATTAATTCCACAACTTTATCAAGCGGCATTCCATGACGTAAAGTTCCTGAAATTAGTCTTGCATAGTTCCAAAACTCTGGATTAAACTTATGAGACAACCCTTCTATAGTGGTTTTATAACCTCTTTTATTTTTATATTGAAAATCGTAACGCGATGTACCGTTTTCATTTCTTTTTTTAATAATAAGTCCTTTTTCTGCCCAACGTGGAATTAATATTCCATCTTCATCATCCGTTAAACCTGTGAAAATTTCGTAAGGCTTGTTATCAACCAAACCAACAAAAGCAATCCATTTTTCTTTTTGATTTTGAAAACGAACTACATCTGCTTCTAATATTTCAGGACGCTTTTTCGGGAATGCTCCTTTAGTTTTATCTTCTTTCTTTTCATCCATAGAAATTAAAACTCCAGAACGCGAACCATCTCTATAAACAGTTACACCTTTACAGCCAGCTTCCCAAGCTTTTAAATACAATTCACCAACTAATTCCTCTGTAGCGTCATTTGGTAAATTAATCGTAACACTAATGGAATGATCTACCCATTTTTGAATTGCTCCTTGCATTCTCACTTTACTATCCCAATCAATATCATTAGAAGTAGCTTTATAATATGGAGATTTTTTTACAAGTTCATTTAATTCTTCTTGCGAAAAGTTTTTACTAGAATCTATTCCGTTAACTTCCATCCATTGTTTAAAACGATGGTGAAAAACAACATATTCTTCCCAAGAATCACCTAATTCATCTACAAAATCTACTCTTGTACCTTTATCATTAGGATTCACTTTTTTTCTACGCTTGTATACAGGCATAAATACAGGCTCAATTCCTGATGAAGTTTGCGTCATTAAACTAGTCGTCCCTGTAGGTGCAATTGTTAACAAAGCAATATTTCTACGACCATGTTCTAACATTTCATAATACAGTTTACTATCTGCTTCTTTTATTCTTAAAATAAAAGGATTTTCTTTCTCTCTGTCTGCATCGAAAATAGAAAAAGCTCCTCTTTCTTTTGCCAAATTTACAGACGCTCTATACGTTTCTATTCCTAATACTTTATGCACTTCCGTAGAAAAAGTATTTCCTTCCTCACTTCCGTAACGAATTCCTAATGCAGCTAACATATCCCCTTCTGCAGTAATGCCTATTCCGGTTCTTCTTCCCTCATACGCTTTTTGTCTAATATTTAACCATAGATTTTTTTCTGTCGCTTTTACATCATCCTGTTCTGGATCTGCATCAATCTTCGCTAAAATTCCATCAATCTTTTCTAACTCTAAATCAATGATATCATCCATCATTCTCTGAGCAATAACAATATGTTTTTTGAATAACTCAAAATTAAATTCAGCCTTTTTTGTAAATGGTTCCTCTACATAAGAAAACAAGTTTATTGCCAACAAACGACAAGAATCGTATGGACATAAAGGAATTTCACCACAAGGGTTTGTAGAAACTGTTTTATAACCAAGATCTGCATAACAATCTGGAACAGATTCGTTTATTATTGTATCCCAAAACAAGATTCCTGGTTCAGCAGATTTCCATGCATTATGCACGATTTTTCCCCAAATCTTAGAAGCCTCTATTTCCTTTATATATAAAGGATCATTACTATTAACAGGATATTTTTGCGTGTACTTTTCATTTGCTTTTACAGCCCTCATAAAAGCATCATCAATTCTCACAGAAACATTTGCCCCAGTAACTTTTCCTTGCGCTAACTTTGCATCAATAAAGTCTTCTGCATCAGGATGATTGATAGAAACTGACAACATAAGCGCACCTCTTCTTCCATCTTGTGCAACTTCTCTCGTTGAATTTGAGTAACGCTCCATGAAAGGAACAATCCCTGTTGATGTCAATGCTGAATTTTTTACGGGAGACCCTTTTGGGCGAATATGAGATAAATCGTGACCAACACCACCTCTACGCTTCATTAACTGTACTTGTTCTTGGTCAATTTTCATAATTCCACCATACGAATCAGACTCACCATCGTTACCAATTACAAAACAGTTAGATAAAGAAGCAATTTGAAACGGATTTCCAATTCCTGCCATTGGGCTTCCTTGAGGAACTATATATTTGAAGTTTTTAATTACCTCAAAAATTTCTGATTCTGTTAACGGATTTCTATATTTTTGCTCTACTCTAGCAATTTCTGAAGCAATTCGTTGATGCATATCATCTGGTGTTTTCTCATAGATGTTATCAGCAGAATCTTTTAATGCATATTTATTTAACCACACACTTGCAGCTAATTCATCGCCTTTGAAATAATTAAGCGCAGCGTCTAGAGCTTCTTCTCGTGTAAATATTTTCTTGGAGGTAATTAAAGTTTGGGAATTCATTCTATTATTGGGGTAGTTAAATTGATTTTACAGAAACATGTTCCTCGTAAATATACAACCTAAAAAATAATAAATACTATAAAGTTTTCAATAAAAAAAGCTAAAATACTTATTTAAAGAAGTTTATAAACTTATCAACATTAAAAAGTTAACAAATAATATAATTTAAAAAAAAATTAATATTCAAAAAATCCAAACTCACTTTTAATCGTTAGTTTTTTAGAATGAGAGTTTTCTACACGTCCAACAATTTTTGCATCTACATTAAAAGATTTTGAAATAGCGATAATATCTCCCGCTATTTCTGGAGAAACATAAATTTCCATTCTGTGTCCACAGTTAAATACCTGATACATTTCTTTCCAATCTGTATTCGATTGTTCTTGTATCAATTTAAATAATGGAGGAATTGGAAACATGTTATCTTTTACAATATGTAAATTATCTACAAAATGTAAGATTTTTGTTTGTGCACCACCAGAACAATGAATCATTCCGTGGATTGTATTTGAATTGAATTTCGATAAAATTTCTTTTATAATTGGTGCATACGTTCTTGTCGGAGACAATACTAATTTACCTGCATTAATTGGCGAGTTTTCAACTGCATCTGTCAATTTTACTTTTCCAGAATACACTAAATCCGTAGGAACTGCTGCATCAAAACTCTCCGGGTATTTAGTCGCTAGATAATTATCAAAAACATCATGTCTCGCAGATGTTAATCCGTTAGAACCCATTCCACCATTATACTCAGTTTCATAACTTGCTTGTCCAAAAGATTCCAAACCAACAATAACATCACCTGCTTTTATATTTGCATTATCAATAACATCCG
>JBNMNZ010000155.1:0-4791 GCA_051276605.1 Polaribacter sp.
ATATCATTTATTGTCTTGTTTTTAATTTGCCCTAACAACTGTATAAACACAAGTCTATTGCTGTTATATTCCAAAAATACGTATAAACTGCAACTTTAATAAAAATTAACGTAAAAATCAGCCTATTCCAGGTTGCTTTTTTTTTTACCACCGTTATTAGATATGGTTTGTTACGTGTTGCAAGCAAGTAATTTAGTAAATAATTACCGACAAAGAAAGTCCGCGAGGACTTTCGTAAGTAGGCTAGAACTAGCAATTAATTTTGTAGGGTGTTGCCATTTCGTTGTTTTTTCAGAATTCAAATTATCCGTCAAATTTATTTTACAATTTCAAGTATTTGATTAAATTCTTGTATTCTCAATAAATATCGATGTTAATTTGAAGTAAATGGAGAAAAAGTTCCTTTAAAAAAATAGTAGCATATTTCCATTAAAAAAAGCCCAACAATTATTATTAAAATCATTTTACTATACTTTTTCATTTTATGTTTTTTTTTCGATTTGTTTTACTTGAATAAATTCATTCAGAGTTTTATTTCGTAATATTTTTCAATTCTGCTTGAGCAAGCAAATTCAGAATGAGATTAAAATTTTAATGAGTTTTGAACTCATGATATAATTCAGTTTTGCTTTACTCAATTCAGTTTTTTGTTATTTTCCTTTTTATTGTTGAAAATTGAAATTAATGTTGCTATAATAACAATAGAAGATAAAATCAGCGACCAAAATGGTTTTGATTCCGATATATTCGAAAAATCTATATTTAGAATACTTAAAATACTTGCGATTATTATAATTATTGATAAAAAATTTATTTTATTCATATGTTTTTGTTTTCGATTTGGGTTCGTTCCGCCAATGAATGGCAACAACTGTGTAAACACAATTCTATTGCTGTTATATTCCAAAAATACGTATGAACTGCAACTTTAATAAAAATTAACGTAAAAATCAGCCTATTGCAGGTTGCTTTTTTTCTACCACCGTTATTAGATATGGTTTGTTGCGTGTTTCAAGCATCTAATTTAGTAAATAATTACCGACCAATAAAATCCGCGAGGACTTTCGTAAGCAGGCTAGAACTAGCAATAAATTTTATATGGTGTTGTGGGTACGTGCTTTTACTTTTCGGTTTCATTAAAGTCAATATTATTCCGCCAATTATTAGTCCAATTCCTAATAATAAGCAAATCGTACTAATTGGATGTCCGATTTTTGTTGACCAAGCAAAAATATCCAAACCAAAGCCTACGATAATTAATATAAATCCTAATATTCTTTTATTCATTCAGTTCTGTTATTAATAAAAACGGGCTGTATTCAATTCTATTTTTATCTGAAAAGTATTTTACTTTATCTTCTTTTATTTGTTTTCCATTTTTTGTCAATCTTAAATTCCAATTGCAGTTACAAGGTTGAATTATTGGCAATAATAACTTATCTAAATTTGAATTAATTTCCCAAGTCCATTTTGGTTCGTGATTTTTTATTTGATAAGGTTCAACGTTCCATAATTCGATTTTGTTATCTGAATTGTTTTTTGTTGTTTGTTGAATTTCAATTAATGGTTTATAGTAAGTCAATTCAGATTCAGAATATCCTCTATCAGGAAATTTGATAAAATCCATTTTTTTCCAAAATCTTTCTGATTCAATTGGCGCACAAAACAATTTAATAGCTAAAAATCCTTTTTGTTTAAAAAATTCAGCGATTTGGTTAAAGAAATATTTTCCAATTCCGCTATTTCGATTTTTAGGTTTGATTTCCATAATATCAATTTCGGCATAAATCTCTCTTTCGCTCCAAACTAAAAATCCGATTGGTAAATCATTGTGATTTAAAGTTATAAATTCTTTATTTCTAAATGCTTTTTCTATAATTGCCCAATTGCAATAAAATCCATTTCCAGAAGTTTTATCTTCTTCAATTAACCATTTTTCAACTTCTTTCAAGTCAGATTTAGTTGGCGAAATGTTCAATTGAAAGTCTAATTTCATTGGTTTACGAGGTTTTTTTTGCATTACCCACAACGTCTCGGCTATGGTTAGTACGAGAATTAAAAGCAGTGAACTTTCGATTAAACACTTAGCCAAAACTTTTTATTTTGTTTTATCTTTTTCATTTATAAAGCCAAATCAAAAGATTTGGCGGACTTGATTATAAGCTTTAAACTTAGGGTTAAGCACCAAACCCGTATTAATTATAGCCATTGTTGTAAGCCGTTTTATGTACTATCCATTGGCAATTTGTTCTGCAGCAACATCAATAATTTGTAAGTACCTATCAAGAACTTTTGTGTTTGGGACTGCAGAGCGTGGGTCAATAGAAAAAAGCAATTTATATGCTGTATAATTAGAACAAGGTGTATTTAGAATTCTAGTACTTAATCCATCTAATTTACTTGTTGTCGTAGAGGAAATATGGGCTGCAGAATTTCTAATAGTTTTTAAATCCATTAGGTCATTATTTATTGCGCTCAAAGAAGTATTAAAAATATAACCTTGATGGAAAAATATTTTACTAATCTTCCTTATTGCCTCAGGATTAGACCAATCCATATGTCTTTGATTTCCAATAATAATCTGATGAGCGTGCTCCTTATCGATAGGATTAGCCCATTTTGCTGGTCTATTATTCAAAATTGATGGTTCGTTTAATAAATAATCGACAAAACAATTCTCCACAAACGTTTCCCAAGCAATGTAAATTCTTAAAAATGCAGATTCACTAATAAACTCTCTTAAATCCAAAGTGACCTTGTAACTTCCACTAGCATATTTTTGATGAGCAAAAGTGATATGAGCGGTTAATTTATTTGTAGCCAATCTAAAATCAGCTAAATTCTGAGCTAAAGCCATCTTATATTGAATTGATTATATTAATAATAAATTCTGACCTACGAACTCTAACTTTAGTATCAGTAGTAGCTCTTCTACTATCTTCTAAAAATTGAATTTGTTCAACTGAAATGTTTTGAAAAGGAACAGTTCCAAATAATTCATTTAAGTTGGTTAAAGTATTTTTGACACGGCCATATTTATTTAAATCAATTTCTTTTTGTTGGGCAGTAATGTTTTTTAAGTTAAATTCAGTGTGATAAATACTTGTAAAAAGAGTGTAAAACAAATGAATTCTTTTGAAGGGGGTATGTTTTAATCCATCATCAAATAGACTTTTAATTAATTCAATTGTTTTGTTAAATTTAAATTCTAAATCTTCTATATTATAGTTGAACTCTTTTTCATATTTAGCATACATTGGTTTGATTTGTTTCTTAGATTGTATTCCTTCAATCATAGCTATAATCAAATCTGCTACAAGAGTAGCATCTCCCATTCTAAGAATATTTTGATTTGTTAAAAGCTTGTTCTCTAACCAAAAATCATTATGCTTATGTGAGAGTCTATCAACTAATATCTAATATTCACTAAAATGATTTGCATTTATTTTTTCTTGCTGATTAAGTACTATAGAGTATGAATTTAATCTAGCAAAAATATCCAATATTTCATTATCTGGAAGATTTACTAATAAATCAACTGAAATTTCATAATTCAAAATTGCAGATTGAACATTAGGGTCAATATTACTTAATTGACTATAGTAATAACCACCATATTTTTTATTATGTTTTTTTCGAATAGTAAACTCATCATTAACAAATGATAGTATAGCTCTCAACCTTTGCTGACCATCTACAACTTCTCTTATCGATTGGCGATTTTCAATATTTAAAGTCTGTCTAATAAATATTTTTGGAATTGGTTTCCCTGTGATTATAGTATCAAGTAAGTATGATTTTGCATCATCTGACCAAATAGCTTTTCTTTGAAATTTTGGAGATAGCACAAGTTGTTTTTTGTCACTCCATTCCAAAAAGTCATTAATACTATATGTTCTACTATCAAAATTTTTCATTTTATTCTATTTATTTGGTAATGGCTTACAACAACTGTGTAAACACAATTCTATTGCTGTTATATTCCAAAAATACGTATAAACTGCAACTTTAATAAAAATTAACGTAAAAATCAGCCTATTGCAGGTTGCTTTTTTTTTACCACCGTTATTATATATGGTTTGCTAGGTGTTTTAAGCAATAAATTTAGTAAATAATTACTGACAAAGAAAATCCGCGAGGATTTTCGTAAGTAGGCGAGAACTAGCAATAAATTATATACGGGGTTGTGTGGCATTTTTATTCGTTCCGCAATATTCTTTTCCTGCGTAAAGAGAATTATGCATTATTCATACACTTCAATTCTGTTTTTACCTTTTTTTACTTCTTTCAAGCTATCTTCTTTACTCGTATTTATTGAAAAAAATCCGTATAGACATAGTGATAAAACCGAAAGAAAAAAAGAAACGTACAAAGCTTTGGCTGCATAAACGACACCTTTATCGAAAGGTGAGGCGATATTTCTGGAAGTATGAATGTTTTCGACCATCTCTTGTTTTTTATCTCTTAGACCCTTCCGAAGATTGTCGAGATTCCTTATTTTCCCGTGCAAAACAATTAGAGCAAGTAGGATATTGCATAAGAATAAAATTATTGATAGAGTCAGAAATAGATTCCCGTTTTTATTTTCGACAAATTTATGGAAGGCAAGAGCCAATCCCATTAACGATGTAGAAAGTACAAGTATCTGTTTTATAAATAAAAAAAATTCATCATTTCTCCTTTCGTTTATTTCACGTTCTTTCTCGGAGAACCATTTTTCAGTTTGCGGATGTAACTGATTCATTATATTTCAGATTCTTTCATAGTTCTAATTTCAAATGATTAACGTGT
>JBNMNZ010000156.1:0-4772 GCA_051276605.1 Polaribacter sp.
GATCAAGGACTTTTTTAGTAAGTTCATCACTAATTCTCATTTCCTTATTCTTGCCGTTTAACACGAAGGATACAACGGATCTTGATATTCCCAATTCCTGAGCAATATCTTTACTTGTTATTTTTTTTTTGAAATTAGCCATTAAGAAGTTATTTTTAAAATAACAAGTTTAGATATATTAGTGGGAAAAACTTAAATATCTTAACATATTTATGTTTTCAATTTTTTTGATAAAGATATAATTAAAAAACCTTGTATTAAAAATAACTTTTATCTAAAAATTTAAAACACGAATTAAAAAAGTAAAATTTAATTATAGCCTACCCCTAAAGCAGTTTATCTACTGTGAAAGCTGTAAACTACCGCTAACAGGATATCTTGTCAAGAAAAAAGGGCTTTACTATTACAAGTTTAGAACTAAAGGGTGCTCGTGCAACAAATCCGCTAAAACACTTCATAGTACTTTTACAGAGGATTTGAGAATGTGTATAACGTCAGCAAAAAGTGAACTAGTTATCACTTTAATATAAGAGAGAGATTTTAATACTGTATAACGTCAGTAAAAAGTGGACTAATTTACAAATAGGTATTTATAATAAAACTATTAACACACAAAATTTAAAAAAAGGGGGTTACATAATTCAACTGAAAATTAATAATAACAATATTTTTAAATTTTTTTTAAAACCTTAGTTGATTTCTTAAACAATTTAAAATCAAATTTATTTCTACTCTGAGTTCTTAATATAAATTCAAATAATAGAACTATTACTCTTCTTGAATTCAACTAATAAATAAAAAAGTGTAAAAACACGTAAAACAGCGTTTTTGGTCGTTTTTCATTGTTTTAACCTTCATAACACCTGTTTCTTGTTGCTTTTATATATTCAGAGCTAAAAAAGCCATTTTTATTTTTAAAAATAATAATTATTTTATAAAATAATTTTATAGAAAAAACATGAGTGCTTGACACTTCCGTTTAGAAGTAATTTTAATTAGTGAAAAATTATTTACTGAAAGAAATACAAATTACATTGCAGTAAAAAAATAAGAGTTTTAAACTTCTTCTTTATTATTTTCTTTTTGATAGTTAACGATTAAAACCGCAACTAATGATGTAATTAAAACTGCCGCAACAGTAATTATAATGTAATTAGATTCTTGTGAATAATTCTTTCTTGGATATTCTTGGTTCTCTGCTATCCAGCTTGGTAGCGACTCTATAGTCATGCACTCTTTCATCTTTATTTTTTTAATTTTTATAAATTTCAATAATTAATTGATTGCTTTTGTTTCTAAACAAGAGGTAATAGTAGTCATACAAAAGATAAAACTTTTCAGTTCCTTCTTCAGAAACTCCTATATAATTTTTGGATGTAAAGCCATCTGCCTTTAATATCTCATAATAACATCTAACAGGTTCTTTTTTTTTATTACCTATATTGGACTGATAATGTTTTTCTAAAATTCTATTATTTAACCTTAGTGTTTTTTCGACTTCTATGATATGCTTGTTTTTAATCTTACGTTTAGTAGTATTATAATCAAAATCATAATGTTGTTTATTTATATATAAATGGTCTTTACGATTTGGCTGAAAGTCATGACCACATCCACATTTGCAAACTCTTTGCCTAATTGGACTTGGGAAGTGTTCTTCTTCTTCTTTTAATTTAATTCTCTTCTTCATATTTTAATGGTTTACTCATTTTACTATTTTAAATAATAACACTATGTAGTATACTTATATCAAATATAGTTACTTTTGTTTATTATTGATGTATTTTTATTATATTTGAAAAAAATAAATTTTATAATGATAAGTGAAGAGATTAAAAATTTAGGAAATATTGTTTTCAATGATCGTGATATTAGTCCAACTCAGTTAGGTATTACCTCTAGGAAAATAAATTATTGGTTAGACCACAATCTAGTTCCTTTTGTTGAAAAACATCAAAATGTTAAGAATACAGAAACAATTTCTAAAGAGGCAGCCACAAAAACCAAATGGATACGACTTAATTTATCACAGGCTGTATGGGTTTGTATTATCGATACATTATCTTCTTTTGGAGTATCAGCAGATAAAATATACACTTTAGGTAAATCCATTTGGCATGAACCAAGAGTTGATAAATATGCTGATAAAGTATTTAAAGAACATATTAAGAACAATAAACATCAATTACCAAAGGATGTAATTCAATCTTTAAAGCAAATAGTAGCAGACGAATACTGGATGAAAGATTTTAGAAAACTTATCAATCCATTTACAGACATGTTAAAATCGGCTATTTTAAGAGAGTCTATGCCACATACGTTATTATATGTTCCAGGCACTAATGATTTTGAGTTTCTCTATGGAGATATGAATTTAACCCTAAAACTTAGTAGTGTTTATACGCAACACCCTATGATATCCATTCCAATGATACCCATACTTGCTAAAGTATTAGCGGTAGATTTTGGAAACAAAAAAAAGGAACTTTCTTACCTCTCAGAAATTGAAAAACAAATTAGAGATATCGTAGTTTTTAAAAAACCAAAAATAGTTGAGATTGCTTTTGAAAATGAAAACATAAAACCTATTGTAGTAACAGAACAACATAAAACTAGAGAGCAGTTAGCAAGATATATTTTAGAGCATAAAATAGCAAAGGGTGCAAAACTTCTTATTGAGATTAGAGCACAAGGCAACTATAAACTAACATTAATAAAAAACTAATGAGAAAAGAAGTAGCACAGATTCGGTCCCTGCAAATACAGCCCGATTTAATTCAAATCCGATATGGACCAAGACTTAAATCACAAGGCTCAGGAAATAAAAGAAAATTGTTTAGAAACTCAGGTATTATTTGATAAAAATGATGCCCAAACGCTAAAAAAAAGACAACAAATAAAAGAAAAATTAATAAATAATATAGGAATAACTGAAGATGTAGACGAACTATTAACTTCTATAGAACACTATTGTTTTATCATTCTACAATCTTTAAAATAATATGATTATGAATACTCTGCAAAGATTTCAAAAATTTAGTCCTGAACAAAAAGCAATTGGAACTAATAAAAAAGCAATAATTTACACTAGAGTTTCTACTAAAGAACAAGCAGATACCAATACGAGTCTTGGAACTCAGAAAAAATATTGTGAAAACTATGCAAACTCAAATGGATATGAAATTGTAGCATATTTTGGTGGGACGTATGAATCTGCAAAAAGCGATGATAGAAAAGAATTTAAAAGAATGTTGAAATACGTTCGTCAGAGTGGTAACATTGGCTATATCATTGTATACTCTTACGATCGATTTTCTAGAACTGGTTCAAGTGCTGCTCAAATTTCACAAGACCTCTTTAAGCAGGGTATTCAAGTAAAAGCAGTAACGCAAGAAGTTGACACCACCTCTGCAGCTGGTAAGTTTCAACAAAACTTATTTTTCATGTTCAGTCAGTTTGATAATGAACTAAGAAAAGATAAAACCATTACTGCTATGAGTGATTTGGTTCGAAAAGGCTATTGGCTTTGGGCTCCTCCTTTAGGGTATGAAAATAAAAAAAAATACCACAAAGCAGTAGAATGGGACATTGCCATCAATCAAACGGGAGAGCAATTAAAAAAAGCGTTTAAATGGAAAGTGCAAAATAAATACTCGAATGTAGAAATAGTGAATAAACTCAATTTACTAGGTGTAAAGATTAATCAAAGGCGCTTAGGAGAGCTCTTTAAAAATCCATTTTATTGTGGTATTCTAATTACTAAAATGCTTCCAGGAGAAATTATCCAAGGAAAACACACACCAATCGTTTCTAAAGAAAATTTTTTAAAGATAAATGCGGAAGAATCTGCACATCCTAAAACGCATAAAACCGATAACATTAACCTCCCTTTAAAACAATTCATCTATTGTCAGACTTGTAAGAAACCTTTAACAGGTTATTTGGTTAAAGCTAAAAACTTGTATTACTATAAATGTAGAACTAAAGGCTGTGGTTGTAACAGGTCTGCTAATAAACTTCACCAAGACTTTACAAAAATGTTAGATGGTTTTCAAGTAGATCCAAAATACAATTCGATCATCAAAGAAGTAATGCTATATACTTATGACAATCTTACAAAAGAGTTAAGAACAGAAGAAACACAATTCAAAAAACAATTAAAAGAAGTCAATTCAAAAATTGAAGCTATTGAAGAGCGTTATGTTATTGGAGAAATTGATACAGAAATTTACAAAAAATTTAAAACGAAATATCTAAAAACCCAAGAAGAAATTACCACAAATTTAAACCAATCGTCAATTTCGAGTTCGAACCTTAAAAAAGCCATTGATACCGCTTTAAAATTAGCGACAAACATCAATGAAATATGGACTTCAGGAGATTTAAATCAAAAAAAACGCATACAGAGATTGGTGTTTCCTTCCGGAATAGGTTATGACAAGCAAAATGAAGTAGTTCGAACCTTAAAAACAAATTCACTGTTCGCTGTCATCCCAATGATACAAGAGGAAATCGTAAAAACAAAAAACGGAAAATCAATTCAAATGAATCAATTCTCCGTTAGAGTGAGCCCTGCAGGATTCGAACCTGCGACCGCCTCCTTAGAAGGGAGGTGCTCTATCCAGCTGAGCTAAGAGCCCGTAGTTTTATAGTTGCTACGTACAACTGTGTCGGGGTGGCAGGATTCGAACCTGCGACCTCCTCGTCCCAAACGAGGCGCGATGACCGGGCTACGCTACACCCCGAAAATAAATAGCTTTTGTAATAATTTT
>JBNMNZ010000157.1:0-4768 GCA_051276605.1 Polaribacter sp.
TTTTCACGGGAATGACAAAAAAAGAAATTCCTGTTTTACTAAAACAATTTCAGCATAAACAAAATAACAATTCGTTAAATTTTTTGAGAATTCTTATCATTTTTTAAACAAAATGATACCAATTTTAGCAATTTTCTCTTCTCAAATTTGAGAAATATTATTGATTAAAAAAAATAAATCCATTCCTGTTTTGGGCTAACGGTTTATAAGGAGGCAGTCTTGTCCTTAGAAACCGTTAGTCCAAAATGGAAAGTAAAAAAATGGTTTATTTCCCTTACTTTTGATAAATTGAAAAAGAAAATGAGCGAAAAAGAAAGAGAAAAATTTGAAGAGAAATCAAAAGCGGTTTTACAAAAAATTGTAGAACGAAGAAAAGAACTGGGGTTGAGTCAATCAGATTTAGCTATAAAAATTAACATGTCTTTTAGTGGTTATTTTAAAGTTGAAACAGGCAAAACCAAATTAAATACGTTTAGGTTGCTATTAATTTTAGATACATTAGAAATATCTCCAAAAGAGTTTTTTAAGGATTTTGAGTGATTTTAGCTATTAGAAGTAAAAAAGAAAACCCAACTTTAAAATGAGAAACCAAAGCTTGGGGAGGAATTCCTGCTGACTTTGGCCGGAAGTAAAAGTTAATTTTTTTCTTATCTTTGAGTTTAACAAACACCCTTAAAATAAATGCATACCGCGCGTATTTTTTTGTTATTATTCATTTCCCTTTTTCTATGTTTAAGTTGTAACAATGAAAAAAAACCTACAAAACAAGACTTCCTTTTAAATAAATTATCCAAAAAGACTACTGGAATTGATTTTAAGAACACTCTTGTAGAAGATGTAAACCATAGCATTATTAATTATATCTATTTTTATAATGGGGGCGGAGTGAGTGCTGGTGATATTAATAATGATGGTTTGACAGATCTTTATTTTGTGTCTAACCAAGGAGAAAACAAACTTTTTCTGAATAAAGGAAACTTAAGGTTTGAAGATATCTCAAAAAAAGCCAATATCAATAGCACTTCAGATTGGAATACTGGAGTTACAATGGTAGACCTCAACGATGACGGTTTTTTAGACATCTATGTTTGTTCTGTTTCTGGTTTATTAGACTTTAAAGGGAAAAATGAACTTTTTATGAATAATGGCGATGGAACTTTTACTGAAAAAGCAGCGGAATATGGACTAGATTTTTCAGGATTTTCTACACAGGCCTATTTTTTTGATTTTGACAAAGACAACGACCTAGACGTATATATAGTAAATCATGCAACACACACGGTAACTTCTCACGGAAAAGCTTCCTTAAGAAATAAACGAGTGCCTTTTGTTGGAGATGTATTACTAAAAAATATTGATGGAAAATTCACAGATGTTAGCGAAGAGGCCAATATTTTTGGGGGCGTAAATGGGTACGGATTAAGTGCTTCCATTGCAGACTTCAACAATGATGGTTGGGATGACATTTATGTTTGTAACGATTTTCATGAAGAAGATTATTATTACATTAATAATCAAGATGGCACCTTTAGAGAAGAATTGAGAAAATATTTTTCAACAATTTCAAGGTTCTCAATGGGAAGTGATGTGGCAGATATTAATGGAGACGGTTTTCAAGACCTTATTACTTTAGACATGTTGCCAAGTGACGAACGTGTTTTAAAAGAAACAGAAGGGGATGATGCAATGTACACCATGCAAGAAAAGTTACGAAAACAAGGATACAAAGACCAATATTCTAGAAATATGCTTCAAATTAACGAAAAAGGAAGTTATTTTTATGAAACCGCTTTGCTAAATAATATTGCTGACACCGATTGGAGTTGGGCGCCCCTTTTTGCAGACTTTGATAATGATGGGCATCAAGACTTATTCATTAGTAATGGAATTCAAAGAAGACCAAATAGCCTCGATTTCAAGAAATATGTTTCCAGTACTTTTAAACAAAAAGGGCAAACAGAAGGGCTGGAGTGGCTTTTTAAATCTATTGATGAAATGCCTTCTGGAAAAGTTCCTAACGAAATTTACAAAGGAAATTCTATTCATTTTACGAAGAAAACGGGGGATTGGATTGAGCAAAAACCATCCCTTTCTAACGGAGCTATTTATGCAGATTTAGATTTAGATGGCGATTTAGATCTTATTATGAACAACTTAAATGATTTTGCAGGAATCTACGAAAACACCACAAACAAGAAAAGAAACTCAATAAGTCTAAAGTTTCACTACAAAAAGGGGAATAAAAACGGAATTGGTACCAAAGCTATTTTATACAACAATAATAAAAAACAACTAAGACAATTATTTGCATCTAGGGGATTTCTTTCTTCAGTAGAACAAAAAATTTATTTTGGCCTAGACACCATTTCTACAATAGACTCTATTGCTATTATTTGGCCAGACAATACCTATCAAAAAATCAAATCTCCAACCGTAAACAAAATATTATCTGTTAGTTACGAAGAGGAGAACCCCTCTTTTAGTTATCCTACCAAAAAGAATCCTCCTGTTTTTAAAGCGATAAAAAACCTCCCTTTTAAACACAAAGAAGATATTTATTACGATTTTAATAGAGAAAAAATTATTCCATATCAAGTTTCAAAACTGGGTCCAGCTGTCGCTGTTGGTGATGTTGACGGGAATGGCTTTGATGACATCTATCTTGGAAATAGCGCTGGAAATATTGCTGAACTATATTTAAACGATGGCAATTCTTTCAAAAAAAGTATTCAAAAACAATTTGAAAAAGATGCAAATTATGAAGATAATGACGCTGTTTTCTTAGATGTAGATAATGACGGTGATCTAGACCTATATGTTGCTACAGGTATTCACACAACAAGAAACAGTCAATTGGAAGTAGATCGTTTGTATATTAACAAGAACGGGGAATTTAAAAAATCTAAAAACCAAACCTTACTAAATCCCTTAAACACTTCTTGTGTAGCTTCTTACGATTATGATTTTGATGGTGATGAAGACTTGTTTATTGGAAACTTATCTAATCCCGGGTTTTTTGGTGCAAATGTCAATTCAGCAATTTTAATTAATAACGGGAAAGGAAAGTTTACTGCCGATTTAAACTTCATACTCAATTCTAAAGTTAAAAATGCTACTTGGATAGATGTTAATGACGACAATCAAAAGGATTTATTAATCGCAACAGAATGGGGAGTACCTAAAGTTTTCATCAATAACAAAGGAAAATTATCATTGATGAAGATCCCTGAAAACTTAGAAGGTTTATGGCAATCGATTACCGCTTTTGATGTTGATAAAGATGGAGATAAGGATATCTTATTAGGGAATTGGGGACTAAACACAAAATTCAATCCCACCGTCGAAAACCCGTTAACAATGTATTATGGAGATTTTGATGGCAATTCTAAAAAAGAAACAGTGCTTTCCTATTCTAAAAACGGTATTAAATACCCTGTAAATTCTAAAGACGAATTAGCATCGCAAATGAACATCATTAGTAAGCGCTTTGTAGAACATAAAAACTATGCTTTAAAAACAGTAGAAGAAGTTTTAACTCCAGAAGCGATTAAAAAAGCACTAAAATTCACCGTAAATACATTAGCATCTGGGTATTTAGAAAATAATAATGGCGCTTTTACCACTTTTAAAGAGTTTCCAAAAGAATTACAATCCGCTCCAATTGCCAACTTTGACTTTGTGGACCTCCCTGAAGAAAAAGGGGTTATTATTTCAGGAAACTCCTTAAGCGTAAACTCCTATCACGGGGGCTATACTTCATTAAAAGGGGTCTTGTTAAAATCAATTTCTGAATATCACTTTGTGTCCGATTTTGGAATCAACCCTTTTAACACTCAAGTTAAGGTAGTAAAAAGCATCGAAATGAAAAACAAAAAAATATTACTCGTCATTTCTAATAATGATTCCATACAAACGTATTCTTATAAAAAATAAATAATGTCATTTTTACAAAAAATACTTTTTTTTATTACCATTTGTACATTTATTTCTTGCCAAAAAGAAGTTACAAAAATTGTAATTACAGCAGATGATTATCATAAAGCAGTCGCTAAATTGACGGAAGTGATGGTTCATGATATTTTCTCACCGCCAGTGGCCAGTAGAGTCTACGTGTATCCGAATATTGCAGCTTATGAGGTTTTGAATTCAGGAGATTCAAACTACAAATCATTGGTAAATCAAGTAAAAGGTCTTGTTGATTTTTCTTCCAACGATCCAAAAGAAAAAGTTGATAAAAAACTAGCTGCTTTAATTACCTATTTAGAGATTGCCAAGGAGTTAGTTTTTTCAAAAAAAACTATTGAAACTTATAGAGATAGTCTTTTTAGCGTCTGGGAAACAAAAAATGAGGCCGTTTTTTTAACCGCAAAAAAGCACGCAAGCCCATTTATATCTCATATTTTAAATTGGATGAATTCAGATCATTATAAAGAAACTCGTACCATGCCAGACTTTAATATTTCTTCTGATGACCCTTCTAGATGGGAGCCTACTCCACCATCCTATATGAAAGGAATTGAGCCCAATTGGGGAGCCCTTAGACCTTTTGTTTTAGAATCTGCTTCAGAATTTAAACCAACTCCTCCTCCAAAATTTTCTTTGGATAAAAAGAGTCCATTTTTTAAAGAGTTAAAATATGTTTATGACCTCACGAATGAAATTAAGGAAAAAGGAGCTGTTTCTGAAGAAATAAAAATCGCTCTATTTTGGGATTGCAATCCTTTTGTCACCATCAACAAAGGGCACTTTATGTTTGCTTCAAAGAAAA
>JBNMNZ010000158.1:0-4760 GCA_051276605.1 Polaribacter sp.
ACTCACAGTTTCATCAAAAATATTTTTTTTAGAAAGCTTATCTTTAGTAACTTGTCCATTCTCATCTACATTATAGGTATTGGCTTTTATAGAATAAACCCTCTCAGATTTTCCTTTTTTGGGCCTGAAGTATGGCACACTAAATGTTGCATAATCAAAACCATCTTTGTTATATACTTTTAATCGAACATAAAATTCATTTACAATTTCGAAACCACTATTATTATTGTAATTATAAAATGTTTTTCTACCTTTATACAAGTAGGCTGCACTAGCTGTAGAATCTGACGGATAATACTTTTCTACTACCTCTTCTTTTGAAACTTCACCAAACTTATAGTCTTGTGCACTAATTGACATTGTTGCTAAAAATACGATAGCAATTAAAATCTTTTTCATATTAATTATTTTTTGGTTAATGCAATTCTAGTATTTTCGAACCTAGCAATACTTTTTCTAAATTTTCTATATAATTTATAATCTTCTTTAGGATACAATCCTTCTTTAATTAAAATTGTTTTTTTGTAACTAAATGTCGTATCATCTATTTTTATAAATGTTACTTTATAATTTCCAAATTTTGATTTCAATTCTTTATTTTCTGGTAACAATGTAATTACATAGCTTTCTGGAATTTTTATAATTACCTCATCTACATCTTTATAACCTCTACTAATTTTTAACGGAAGTTGTCTATTTCTATATCTTTTAGGAATGTAACTTTCTTTATTAAAAACATTTACTCTAAATAATAATTCTGATGTTGTCTTTGTTGCGAACTCTTTTATAAATACATCTAAATTTTCTGTAAAAACAATATCATTCTTATTGTTTTCTATAGTGACTTTTTTAATTTCTAAATTATTGTTATACCCCCAAACATTAGATTTATAATTATTAATAAGTTCTTTTTCTGTGTAAGTTTCGTAATTAAACTTATTATCATATTGAATTCCTTTTGATACTCTTATTAAGTTTGCTTTTAGGTCTCCGCTTTCAAGTAAATGAATTTCACTTGTTATTGTTTGAATATTTGTTTCATTTAAATAAGCAGGTGTTCTTTTTTTAATGGCTCCTTCTGGCGTAATTACAAGTACATCTCTATCGTCTGTGAAATCACCTAAAAAACCAAATGGCATTATTTGATTTGTACATTCTAACCAGATATCATTTCCATTATTAGGTATGTTTAAGATTACATGGTTACCATGAATTACAGGAAAATCGAAATCCATATTTAACTTTGTTTTACCAGCGTAAATTTCTGTAAAATAAGACTCTACACCTACAACGTTTAACAATGCTCTTGTATAATTAGTTAATCCTTTACAGTCTCCATAACCAAGTTTATCAACAATTTCAGACTTAATAGGCCTTAATCCTCCTATGCCTATACTCACATTAATATATCTTGTTTTATCTTGTACAAATTGATAAATAATTTTAGCTTTTTCTGTAGGATCATCAATTCCTTCTACTAACGATTTAATTTTAGTAATTGTTTCTATAGAAATGTTATCTTCATCTTTATATAAAGTATTGTATTCCCATTTCCCCAATTCTTCCCAACTAGAAGCTTTTCCTTTTATATTTTTTATTGTAAAATAATCTATACCTACTGTTAAGTATGGCATAAATTCTCTAGAAGGTAAAGAATATGCTTCACGCTTAATCGCTTTTTGACTTTTAATGATAAAATGCAAATTAGAACCAACTGATTTATCTTCAATTGGATAATTTTCGAAATTTTTCTTCTTAGTTCTTACTGTAATACTTAACGGATTATTTAATATAAATTCACTGCTTTCTATACCTAGATAATAACCATTTGTAGGAAACCATCTAGGAATAAAACCTGTTGAAGATGTTTTATATTCTGATTCAAAAACTAAAGTGTATGGATAAGAGATTGGAGTGTAATCTATATATTTTACCCTAGAGTCAGAATATAAAGTTCCTCCAGAAACTGCACTCACATCATTAAATTTACTTTTTTTAAACTTCTTTATTTCTTTACCAAAAGCGTTGTAAATTTTAGCGGAAAGTTTTGTGATTTTAGTATCATTATCATAATCTTCTGCAATACTGGCATCAACATTTCCTGATTTATTTAGAACTGTTACCACTTTTCTTTCGTAAACAACCATTCTATTTGAAGCTTCGATTGTAACTTCTACTAAGTGATTTCTAATAACCGCGTTGGCATCTTCTTTTAGTTCTTTAGGAATTAAAATTGATGCATACTCAATTTCTTGAGAAAAACAGAAAACAGAAAATAATACTAAAAATAATAGTGAGAGGAGTCTTTTATTCATGCAATTTTTTTAGTAGCATTGCAATGTAAAAAAATAAACCCCAAAACTAAAAAGTTTCGGGGTTTATTAAATAGTTAACATAAGTAGGACTCTTTTTTCTACTTATTTGCATGCGAACCATCACAATTCCCATTTGGGTCTTGGGTATTTCCACATCCACACGGTCTATCTGCTTTATTAAGTTTCATATTTTTAGTTATTTTAAGAGTTATATTTCTAGTTTTAATCTACAATTTTATAGTAATATAAATTATGCTTTCGTTTTTACTTCGAAAGACATTTCCATTAAATCATTTATAAACTTATCCTTTAAGCCTTCTATCCATCTTTTAGAACCATATTTTACATTAAAATCTGCCCTATCGACGCTAAAAACATCACTTTTAAAAGTAGTTACTCCACCTTCTACAGAAATCATTGCAGGTATTGTAATACTCTTTGTAACATCTTTAATTTGTAAATTACCCGTTACCGCTAATTTACCTTCAACTTCTTCTACATTCGTAATTACAAATTTAGAAGTAGGATAAACAGCTATATCAAAAAAGTCAGCTGCTTTTAAATGACCTTCAATTTTTCCTGCGCCATCACTTCCAGCCATGTCTAAATTTGTAATTGTATTCATATCAATTACAAACTCACCTCCTTTTAAAACGCCATCTTCAACTAATAAGTCTCCACTTTTTATCGCTACGGTACCGTTATGAGATCCTGTAGGCTTGTTTCCTATCCATGTTAAAACAGAAATTGCAGTATCTACATTATTTAATGCGGCAACATTCACTTCAACTTTTACCGCTTCTTTTACAGCTACTTTTTCTTTTTTCTCTTTACAAGCAGTTAATACTGATGCAATTACAAGTAATGATACTATTATTTTCTTCATATTTTTATTTAATTTAAATTGAGTTTATTTTTATTTTCCATGGCAAATATATGTTATTTATTTTCCTTGGAAAGTATTATTCTTGTTTTTTTTTTATAAAATTAACAATTATGGTTTTATGAAAAGTTATTCTTTTACTTTAGAGTCCATAATAATAGTAACTGGCCCATCATTTAATAGGTCAACTTTCATATCAGCGCCAAATTCACCAGTTTGTACTTTTTTATTCAATGCTGTTTCTAAGGCTGCTACAAATTGTTGATATAAAGGAACTGCCACATCTGATTTCGCAGCTTTCATATAACTTGGTCTGCTTCCTTTCTTGGTGGATGCATGCAACGTAAACTGACTAACGACTATTACATTTCCATCAATATCAATTAGAGATTTATTCATCACATCATTGACATCATTAAAAATACGAAGGTTTACAATTTTACGAACGAGCCAATTAATATCTTCTTGAGTATCTTCATTTACGATTCCTAAAAGGATAAGTAATCCTCCTTGTATCTCAGCAACTTTATGCTGACTGATCGTTACACTTGCCTTTGATACCCTTTGGATAATAATTTTCATGGTTTACTCATTATCTTCTTCGTTCCAAATATCGGTTCTAAAATGTTCTTTTTCTTCATCGCCACTTAAAATTTGAAGGTAACTTTTATATCGAGACCAAGAAACTCTATCTTCTTCTAAGGCTTCCTTTACAGCACAATGTGGCTCTTTTGTATGCATACAATTATTAAATTTACAATCTTGTTTTAAGGCAAAAAACTCTGGGAAATAATCTCCTAGTTCATATTTGTCGATGTCTACAACTCCAAAGCCTTTAATTCCTGGTGTATCTATAATTCTTGCATCGAAACTTAAATCGAACATTTCTGCAAATGTTGTGGTGTGTTTTCCTTGATTATGTTGATCAGAAATTTCTTTCGTTTTTAAATCTAAGGAAGGCTCTATTGCGTTTACCAAAGTAGATTTACCAACTCCCGAATGACCAACAAACATAGATGTTTTACCAGTCATTAATTCTTTAATTGTATCTACATTTTTATTTTGAGTAGAAGAAACCTCTTCACATCTATAACCAATTGCTTCGTAAATATCTTTTAAATATAAAATTTCTGCACGCTCTTCAATTTTATAAGAATCTATCTTATTAAAAATCAAAATTGTTTCTATTCTATAGGCTCTTGTAGAAACTAAAAAACGATCTATAAATGTGGTAAATGTTGGTGGGTTGTTAATGGTTATCAATAAAAATACTTGATCGATATTTGAAGCTATAATATGTATTTGCTTAGATAGGTTTACTGATTTTCTGACAATAAAATTATCTCTATCTAAAATGGTTTTAATAACACCTAATTCTTCACCACCATTCTTCTCTAAATCGAATACAACTTTATCCCCAACCGCAATTGGATTCGTACTTTTGATGTCTTTTATTCTGAATTTACCTTTAATTCTACACTTGTAAAATTCTCCGTTATCAGATTTTACTTGATACCAACTTCCTGTAGATTTATATACGATTCCTATCATTAGTACAAAGA
>JBNMNZ010000159.1:0-4753 GCA_051276605.1 Polaribacter sp.
AAGCGAATGTGATAAATATTCAAAACAAACATATCAAGCAAATTTTGGAGAAATTCCATTTGGAGATATTACAAAAAAAGCAACTAAATATTATATTCCTGACGGATTTGATGTTTTATGTGCAAGATTTCCCTGCCAAGCATTTTCAATTGCTGAAAAAAGAGGTTGGTTTGAGGACACAAGAGGAACATTGTTTTTTGACGTGGCCGAAATTATAAAAAAGAAAAAAACCGAAAGCAATTTTTTTAGAGAATGTAAAAGGTTTAAGAAGTCACGATAAAGGAAAAACTTTGGCAAAAATTCTAAATGTTTTACGCGAAGATTTAGGTTATTTTGTTCCAGAACCGCAAATAATTAATGCAAAAGAATTTGGTGTTCCACAAAACAGAGAGCGAATTTTTATTGTTGGTTTTAGAAAAGATTTAGGAATTACAAAATTTGAATACCCAAAACCTATTGCAAAAAAATATACTCTTGAAGATATTTTAGAATCCGAAACGGTTTCTGTAAAATATTATTTATCTGAAACATATGTAAATACTTTGCGAAATCACAAAGCTAGACACGCAAGTAAAGGTAATGGTTTTGGTTACGAGATTATTCCAAATAACGGAACTGCAAACGCTGTTGTTTGTGGTGGAATGGGACGAGAAAGAAATTTAGTATATGATTTTCGATTAAAAGATTTCACACCAATAACTCATATAACTGGAGAAGTAAACAGAGAAGGTATTCGAAAAATGACACCGAGAGAATGGGCAAGATTACAAGGTTTCCAGACAATTTTAAAATTATTGTTTCAGACGCTCAAGCATATAAACAATTTGGAAATTCGGTAGCAGTTCCAGCAATTCAAGCAACTGCAAAGAAGATTATAGAAAAACTTAAAACTTCATGATTACCGGAAATAAAGGAGAATGGAGTGAAATTTATACACTTTTCAAACTACTTGGCGATAAACAATTATTTCTTGGAAATAAAAAAATTGAAAAAATAGAAGGAATTGTCTATCCGATTTTACGTGTTTTAAGAACCGATACCGTTTATTAAACTTTGTAATTAAAGGTACTTTTAACATTTATTTTATTATCAGTATTGTGAATTACAATCATTTATTACAACGTAAATATCAATAAAATGCTTGATTTAAAAACCACACACGTATAAGCAAATTATTATAAGACTGTTATTTTAAAAAAAGGGATTACTCTTCAATTATTTTTTAATTTGTTTATTATTTTTAATATTGTTTTAAACAAAATAAGTTTATATTTGAATTTTATTTAAGACCTTTCCACCAGATTCAATTAATTTAATCTTTTCTAAAAATTAGAAAAATAATAATTACACCCTTCGTTCACAAAGCATTCCAATTATCGAACTTGTTTTGTGAAGATTTAGAAAAGTTGAGGAAATTTACATATGGAATAAAGAGTGTTTAAGTTTTTTGTTAAAAAGTTTAAATATTATTCGTTGCACAAAACAATGCTTAGTGATATTTTTAACGAAATATCTACTTAATCCATGAACCAGTGAAACAATTATTTAAAGAGTACTGCGTTCGTCGTGGATTAAAAATAGTGCAATTAAATTATAACATAAAACCCGTTTATTGAACTGTTAAGTTATTAATTAAATATTAAACTAATAAAATTATGAAAAAGACACTATTTTTTTTATCGTGTATGTTGTTTATGTTTTGTTCATCAGATGAAACCGAGATTGATTCAATAGCAGAAACTTTTGATAATTGGTTGCCAGAGTTTACGAGCCAGATATCAAACTTTATTCAAACGAGCTCAGGGTCTCAAGGAACTGAAAACACGCGTACAATTAATGTTACATTATCATCCAATACTGTTTCTTCAAATGAACAAAATCTTAATCAAGATATTAATACAGATGGAGATCTTTTAGATGATGTGGATGCAACAGTTACTACCTATACTGCTTCAGAAAATTTAGGAGCACATCAAATTACAACTTACACGATTACTTTAGATAATACTGCAACTCCAAATTTGGTAACGTTTAATTCAAATCTTCACAATAGTCTTCCCTCTGAATGGTTAGAACAATATCAAATTATTTTAAATAATTTAGAAGTAATAATTCCTACTTATACCACAGACTATTTATCAGAAGTGGATGTATTTGCTTGGAACAGTAATACTTATCGGCCTTTTAGTTCTCAAATTGGAGATGCTTCTGGAGCTTCTCTTTCAGGCAATGATCAAGGAGGATGGAATGTGATTTTAGAAATACCGGAGGATGAATTTACAAACAATAGCATGCATAGATATTCTGTATTGCCACATGAATTTTTTCATGTGTATCAATTAAGTCTTTCTGCTGATTTTACTGATTTTAGTGTTAAATGGCTTACAGAAGGCCCAGCTGCTCTTTTTGAATCACTTTACCTTCAAGAATATTATGACTTTGATTACTTGACTGTTGGTCAATTAAATAGCCTCAATGAAGAATATTTATCAAATCCTGAAATATTTGAGAATTATGATAGTTATATGAAAGACACTAATTATTCTTCTTCTGTCTTTATGACGCTGGCGTTAATAAAAGAGTTAATGATACTTGGAAACAGTGAAGAAACTGCAATTAGGATGATTTTTAAGGACTTTCAGCAACGCAGTCCGAGTGCTGCCAACTGGAAACAAATATTTCAGGAAGTTTTTTCAATTTCAGTAGATACCTTTTATCAAAACTTTGCGGGTTATGTGGGAGATATTCCAAGTGTTAGGCCAAGTGAAAACCTCATATTACAAAGTATATTAAATAATTAAGTTATAACCGATAGATGCATATATAAAATTGTGATGAAATCAAAAACGTGATTTTTAGTTATTTGATTATTTATAATAGTGCCGCTTAAGTGGTTGATTTTTAATAAAAAAAGGATCCCCAAAAATAGTTTTTTATTTTTGGGGATGTTTTATATCCCTTGCGGTTTCATTATCGAACGCTTTTTATCAAAACCGAACAGACATATACGCTTTAAAAGAACTTTTTTATAACAAGGCTTTAGCTGATTATAATGGGCACCTCTTGTTAATAATAATAATACTTTACTGCTACTTTATGGATATAAACGAATAGATATGCAGAAGAACCTTGTAAAATAACTATCATAATATCCATTCGTATTGGAAATACAACAAGCAACAAATATGAAGGTAGCCAAAAGGTAGCATCATATAGAATTAAAAAAGAGTTAAGTCTTTTACTTAAACATATCATGTATGATGTGATAGAAACGTTACAAGAGCGTTTAAACAATTTAAAGCCTAAATAAAGTAGGTGTTACTTATTAATTTAACGCCACATGCATTGCCTAAAATAACAGGTATGCTACATACGCCTAATGAACCATTAGAACTTGTATTTCAAAAATTTTAGTTTCTGGAGTTTCCATTTTATGTGTTTTTACAATTCAAAGGTGCTATTTCTACGGATAAATAAAAACCCAAAAAAAAGAGTGTTGTACTGTTGGAACCCTCTTTTTTTTAAAAAAAAAGAGTCAACAGTGCAGCAAATCACGCAGCTAATTGATTATTTGAAGCAATATTTGTTGGAACTCTCTTCTCAAGGGTTAACAAAGTCCAACACTTTAATTCTTTATTTTTTTTAAAAAAATAGCCAACGTAATGATATATATTTATAATTAATAAACAGTACTTTGTTGGAACTGTTGAACACTAAACGATAGATTTTTTGAGGTTATTATTTATTTAAGTTGACGGTTATGCTTATTTTTGGGATATAACACTAATAGTTGTGGTTATACAGTTGTTGGCAATATTAGAAAAATGAACGAAATATTAGTAAGAAAGTGAATTTCGAAGATTTTAGAAAGGACATTGAAAATAAACTAAATCAAATTACAAAATTTGAACTACAGGAATTTCATTTTGAACCGTCTAGTTTCGGAAATGGAATTCTTGTTTATCGAGTTAAAGGACGAATTCACAAATTTATTTTTGACGGAAGAGAATTTGAATTGACTTGGTTAATAAGCAATTCTCATCAAAAATATTCCGAAGCTAATTTTAAAGAATTTATGAAAATATACGAACTAAAAATTAGTGAGGAACAATTAAAGAATGGAATAAAACTATGACATTAGAAGAAAGATTAGATTTTTGTAAAATTTGTGAAAATCGAAAAATTGACTTAAAAGTTGGACTTATATGTAGTTTGACAAATGAGAAACCTGAATTTGACAATAAATGTGAGTTTTTCATAAAAGATGAAAAAGAGGCTGAAAGAAAACTCAAGCTTAAACTTGACGCAACAGGAACTTCTAGAAGTCAGAATGGTTCCTTGATTCCATCAAAAAATATTAATTATGGGATTTTTTTATCTATTGCTGGAACTCTTATACTTTTACTATTGTCTCCTTTATTTGGAGCGATAATTTTAACTGGGGGAATTTCATTTTTAATTAGAGGTTATTCACAGAAAAAAATCTTAGAGGAAAATAAATCTTTTAACGAAAAGTTGAATGAAAAATAAACATTGCCCAACACCGTACAAAATTAATTGCTTGCTTTTTGCTCACTTACGAAAATCCTCGCGGATTTTCTTTGTCAGTAATTATTTATTAACTTGATTGCTTAACCACAGCAACTAACCTTGTACAACAACGTTAGCATTAATTAATGGAAACCCAATAAAAGTTTAACAATAAAAAGAAGAAACAATGAAAAAAAAAGAAAATCAATACTATATATTTAAC
>JBNMNZ010000160.1:0-4751 GCA_051276605.1 Polaribacter sp.
TTGGTCTTTTAATGAGTATTTCAACTGCTTTTTTAGAAAACTTATTTGATTTATCTAATCCTATTTTAGAAAACTGGGCAGTTGTTTTTGGTCTAATTGCTTCTCTTTTTTATATGCGATTAGGTTTCTGGTATTTTATTGAAATGCTTGTTATAATACTTCTCTGTATTATTAGCAACTTTTATCTAGGCAGTCAAATACACTTACTATACACCTCAATTACTATTTTTGTTTTGGCTTGGATTGGTCAGTTTTACGGACATAAAATAGAAGGTAAGAAACCGTCTTTTTTAAAAGATTTAGAGTTTTTATTGATCGGTCCTTTGTGGGTAATTCAGAAAGTAGGAAAGAAAAGATAAGCAATGAAAGAAGAAATTACATTCGAAGACTTTTTAACAGTTGACATTAGAATGGGAACCATTATTGAAGTTAATGATTTTCCTAAAGCTAAAAAACCTGCGTATCAATTAAAAATTGACTTCGGTGCTTTAGGCGTTAAAAAATCGAGCGCACAAATCACAGATTTATATACAAAAGACGAATTACTAAATAGACAAGTTTCTGCAATCATTAACTTTAAACGTAGGCAAATAGCTAATTTTATGAGTGAATGTTTGGTTTTAGGTGTTTACAATAAAGAAGGGAATGTTGTTTTATTAAATGCTTCTAAAAGAGTTGAAAACGGAGAGCAGGTTCGTTAAATCAAATTTTTTATATTGAAATTTCTTTTACTTGATGACTTAAACTGTTCATATTTACTTCTTGTTTTAAGAGATTACTTCGTTCTTACAATGACTAATTAATTACCTCTTAGGATTATTTAAAATCACCAAAGCACCTATTACTCCAGGAATCCAACCACAGAGAGTTAATAATAAAATAATAAAGAAAGAACCACAACCTTTTCCTATTACTGATAATGGTGGAAAAACGATGGCTAGTAAGACTCTGAAGAAACTCATTTATATATTTAATTGGTTACAGGAATAAGACGTTTATCTATTGATTTTGTTACAGAAATAAATCAAAAAATCGCAAACCTTTACTCTAAAAATTTGCGGCTTTGAATTTTTATGAACCGAGTGTTTAATAAGACTTCTCGGAGTGACAGCATGCACTTTACGGCTTCATCGCTTTGCTACTTTGCTACTTTAAAAAACTTACATCTTATCTCCAAAGAAAATTGTATTCATTAATAACTTGTTTGTTCCGAACCAAAAAGCTCTAAAGTTAGTATTATCAGTGAAAACGATTACTTTACCTCTACCTAATTTTTGTGCTTTAAAAGGAACTGTGTTTTTAATTATTTTTGCGTTTTCTTTAGAAATATACCCACTCAATAAAGGATTTGAAGTATACTGAATAGGATTGTTATAGCTCTTTTTATCAGCTTTAATAAATATCGTTGAATTTCTAAACAAAGCTATTTTATCATTTTTATATCCAAAATTTATAGGATGAGATCTGTCTAAATTCGCTTCAAAAATTGCTCCTCCGATAAATTGTGCTCCAGATTTTAAAGATTTGTTTTCAAAAGAAACATCTTTAATCGTATCCATTTTTTGCTTATCAAATTGTAAGCTAATCATTTTGTTTCTATACAACCATTTTACACTGTTTTTATAGCCGACTATAACTCCACCATTTTTAACCCAAGTTTTTAATTTCTCAATAGCTGCTTTCTCAATATTACTACTAGGAATAATTATGTGCGTGTATTTAGTGATATCAATTTTGTTAAAATAGCTCATATCTATACGTGTTAAACGCATATCAAAACGTTGATCAAACAAATGCCAAATCTCACCAGAATCATAACTTACAATTCCACTACCAACTAACATCGCCACTTTTGGCTTTTTTATAGCACTAAAATTACTACTTCCTAAATCTATTCCGTCATTTAAACCAGTGGTTACTCCTACAATCTTTACATGACTTTCATTGGCTACTTTATTTAAAAAATGATACAATTTATCAGCATCTAATTTCTGATTCTGAACCGGAATAAAAATAGTTCCGTATTCATACGAATTCCCCCCATTTTTAAAGTTTTTCATAGAAACTTTTGCACGCAACCCTTTTTGTAAAACAGCATTTAAAGCCTTTGGTGTGTAATATTCATTCCAAGGCATTAAATAACCATAATCACTTTTAGAGGAAGTGCCACCAATATTCATTTTTAAATCTGTAATTTCATTTCCTGCTTTAGCAAGCGATATGTTTTCAGCATAATCCACACCAAAAGCGTGATTAAAAGTCCAAGCGGAAACATCATAAAACAGACTATCTTTAAATTGTGTTCTTGTATCAAACATGGCTTTTACCAAACGCTGATTTTTCTGATTCATAGGAACCACATAACTAAATCCTTTTTTAAAGTTTTTCCCATTGGATGTAAAATCAGATTTTACCTCGTGAATCTTTACTTGATGACGTTTTAAAACTTCTGCCAAATGAAAACTTTTTGCCCCGTCTTTTTCATCCCCAAAAATAATGGCTTTTTTATCTGCCGAATTTCTAGATTCTTTGTAAAAATCTTGCTGATATTGTAAGATTTTTACACGCATATTTTTTGCAGCTTCTAAAGTTGATAGTGCTGCTGTAAATTGATTTCTTATTGTAAAAGGAAACGTTAATACTCCGTTTACAGTTTCTTGAGCATGTCCTCTAGAACTTCCTTGTTCAAACAAAATACCAATACTTCCATTAATGTCTGGAAAGGTTGAACCTTTACCATAGTAAAAATCATCGAAACTTTCTTCTGAGTAATACAGAGACCCTATTTTATCTAAAGCTTTTGCATGATAGGTTGCAATTTCTTTGGTTAAATCTTGATTTAACTGTGGTGTTAATGGATTTGTTCTTGACGGAATTCCAGGTTGAAAAAAGAAACTAGAATTAGTTCCCATTTCATGATGATCTGTTAAAATATTAGGCAACCATTTATGAAAACTTGCAATTCTTGCTTTACTTTCTAGTAGTTGAACTGGCAACCAATCTCTATTCATATCAAACTGATAATGATTGGTTCTACCTCTTGGCCAAACCTCATGATATTCTCTATCATTTGGATCTGGATTAATATTTTTACTCTTATTTGTATTTGCCCAATATGCAAAACGCTGCAAACCGTCAGGATTAAACGATGGATCAAATAAAATAACTGTATTATTTAATAAATCGTCAATGTTATCTGCAGCAGCTAAATAATAAGCCACTGCCAAAGCTGCATTAGAACCACTTGGTTCATTACCATGAATAGAAAATCCTTGGTATACAATAATTGGGTTTTTAGAAATATCTACAGAATTATCATCTGTTCCATTAATATGCGTTTGTCTTATTTCTTCTAAGTTTTTGTGATTTTCTGGGGATGTAATTGTTAGCAACAACAAAGGTCTATCTTCATACGTTTCCCCTCTATTTTCAATAGAGATTCTGTCTGATGAAGCTGCTAAAGCTTTCATATATTCTACTAATTTATCATGTGTAACATGCCACTCACCTACTTCATGCCCAATAATTTCTTTCGGAGTTGGAATACTTTTACCATAAGTTACATTCTTTGGCAAATAATAAGATAAATCGACTTTTTGAGCTGATATCGAAATAGAAAGAAATAAAAAGAATACAAGTAGTTTTTTCATCTGAAATAAAAGTTTTGTTATCTAACAAATATAAGAATTCAAAAAGTTTATATTTAATTCTTTAACATCGATTTATGAGTTTATGAATATAATAAAGAATTTATCCCATAAAAGGGATGCTAAAATAGACTAGTGAAAAATATTCTTATTTTTATTAATTGCTACAATTCCTGTTTTCTTATTAGATATTATTGGTTTAAAATTGCTAAAGGTTTTATAGGTAATTCAATTGCTAGAAAACAGCTTTCATCTGGTGAATTACAGGCTATAAAAAAAGAATTAGTACAGACACATATTACTTGGATAACTACTTTTCGTTATCAAATTAGAGCAGACAAACCTTGGGAGACTTATTTAAAAAAGAACAAACAGAATGCTACTTTTAAAGAGAAACATTATTTTATTTTTCAAAATAAAACAGCTATTGAATAAGCTATAAAACAATATATTTCCAAAGACGAATTTAAAGAAATTTTCACGAAAGCAAATAAACCGTCTCAACTGTTAGGAATTGAAATAAATATTTGCCAGTTAATTGATGACATAGATATACCGGAACCGTATATCTGGAAAAATGATATTATGATGTAGTTTATTAAAAAAAACTTGTCCTTAAATTTAATTATTAATCCTTCTTTTATAAAAATAGAGACACAAAAAAATTAAAACTTATCTTAAGGAATCTGTTTTTTTAAAACGGTGCTTGATAGTGGTCCTATAATCAGAAAAATAAACAAAAAAAAATTCTAATTTATACCATAAAGCTTAAGGTGTTTTTTCATTATTGGTTTAAAAATAAAAGGAAAATAACACAGCATTAGCATCATTGGATAACCAAAAGGTAACAAAGGACTATCTTTTTTTGATTCAAGAAGCTGAAAAGGCTTTGCCCCCATATGATGATGATCTGAATGTCTTGTTAACTCAAACAACAACACTCTTCCAATTAAATGATCTGAATTCCAAGAATGCTTAGGTTGTACTCTTTCATACCTTCCGTTTTCTTGTTTTTTTCTTCTTAAACCGTAATGGGCAAAATAATTTTGAGCCTCTAAGACGGAAATACCATAAATACCAGTAATAAGATAAATTATCATCGTA
>JBNMNZ010000161.1:0-4734 GCA_051276605.1 Polaribacter sp.
TGTTTTTAGAACTTTACGTCAGCAATTAAAAAAACGAGAAGGGATTCCGAATATCGCATTGGCCGATTTTGTAGCGCCAACAACCTCTAATAAAACAGATTACATGGGAGCTTTTTGTGTGGCTATTTTTGGCGCACAAGAACTAGCAGACAGCTATAGGTTAAAAGAAGATGATTACAATGGAATAATGGCACAAGCAATTGCAGATCGTTTTGCAGAAGCGTTTGCAGAATATTTACACAAACAGATTAGAACGAAACATTGGAGCTATGATGTAGGTGAAGCATTATCTAATGATGATTTAATTAAAGAAAGCTATAAGGGAATTCGACCTGCACCAGGGTATCCTGCCTGTCCAGATCATTTAGAAAAAGAAACTATTTGGAGTTTATTAGATGTTGAAAATCAAATAGGAGTTAAGTTAACCGAAAGCATGGCAATGTGGCCAGCTGCGGCAGTATCAGGATATTACTTTGCAAATAAAGAAGCAAAGTATTTTGGTTTAGGTAAAATTACAGATGATCAAGTTACTGATTATTCAGAACGAAAAGGAATTACAAAAGAGAAAGCAAGAAAGTGGTTGCATCCAAATTTAGCTGAAGAATAGTTGAAGAACACACGGGTTTTAAAAATCTGTGAGGTCTATTTGCGCAAGCGTGCGTTTTGCGTTAGTGATTGCAGCGGCATCCTTTTTGGAGGAACGAGAAAAAGATATAGTGGAAAGCGCGACCCTTGTGGTAACGCCCAAAGATAAAAGATACTGAAATATATTTAGGAGATATGAAAATTACAGAACACATTAAAAAAGCAAACGGCAAAACATTATTTTCTTTTGAAATTATTCCGCCAAAAAAGGGAAATAATATTCAAGAATTATATAATAATATAGACCCTTTGATGGAGTTTAATCCGCCATTTATAGATGTAACTACATCTAGAGAGGAATATGTGTACTTAGAAAAAGAAGGATTATTAGATCGGAAAATAACTAGAATGCGGCCAGGAACTGTTGGTATTTGTGCTGCAATAAAGCATAAATATAATGTAGATACAGTACCACATGTTTTATGTGGAGGTTTTTCTAAGGAAGAAACAGAGTATTTACTGGTAGATTGTCATTACTTAGGAATAGATAATGTAATGGCTTTGCGTGGAGATGCTATGAGTCATCAAAAATATTTTGAAGCTTCTAAAGATGGTCATAAATACGCAACGCAGTTGGTTGGTCAGATTAAGGACTTGAACAAAGGCAAGTATTTACATGATGTAATAGAAGCCGCTGATACGTCTAATTTTTGTATTGGAGTTGCTGGGTATCCAGAGAAACACTTAGAATCACCGTCTTTGCAAACAGATTTAAAACGTTTGAAAGAAAAGGTAGATGCAGGTGCAGATTATGTAGTTACGCAGATGTTTTTTGATAATCAGAAATATTTTGAGTTTGTAAAAGCAGCTAGAGAAATGAACATTAATGTGCCCATTATACCAGGAATTAAGCCATTAGCAGTAAAACGTCATTTACAAATATTGCCACAAGTATTTAGAATAGATTTGCCAGAGCACTTAATAAGAGAAGTAGAAAAATGTGAGACAAATTTAGACGTAAGAAAAGTGGGTGTAGAATTTGCAATTCAGCAATCTAAAGAGTTATTGGCAGCAGGAGTGCCTGTTTTACATTATTATTCAATGGGAAAAAGTGATAATATTCATGCAATAGCATCCGAATTATTTTAAATTATATATAAACTCCTTATTTGTAAGCATAAGTAGTATTGATAGACAAATAAGAAAAAGTAATTTTTTTGAAAACTAGAAAGTAAATAAAATGATTACTTTTGTAGCTCAAAACCAAAACAACAATTTAAAACAGATATAAAATGGCATTAGAAATTACAGATGCAAACTTTGAAGAAGTAGTATTAAAATCAGACAAACCAGTATTAGTAGATTTTTGGGCAGCTTGGTGTGGACCCTGTAGAATGGTTGGACCAATTGTAGATGAAATTCATGCAGAATATGAAGGGAAAGCAGTTGTTGGTAAAGTTGATGTTGATGCAAATCAAGAATTTGCAGCAAAATATGGAGTACGTAATATACCAACTGTTTTAATCTTTAAAAACGGGGAAGTAATAGACAAACAAGTGGGTGTTGCACCTAAAAATGTGTACACTGGTAAAATTGATGCTGCTTTATAGTAACAATTTATAGTTTATAATATAAAAAAGGTTTGGCTAACGTCAAACCTTTTTTTATTTTTAGAATTTAAATTTTCACTCAAATGAAATATTATTTTTCTTTCTTTTTATGTTTATTATTTTTTATTTCTTGTGGTAAACAAGAAGAAAAACTACCCTTAGAAAAAGGCATTTCCTTTGAATTAGCAAAATACAGAAAACAGCAAATTTCTGATGTTTTATATGAATTAGATTTTAAAATTCCGAAAGAAAAAACAACAGCAATTTCGTCTAGATTATTTGTAAATCTTACTATAAGTGATTTAAAAAATGATGTGCTTTTAGATTTTAATGAGGAAACTTCAAAGCTAAAATCATTAAAAATTAATGGTAAAAAATCAGAAATCAACCATCAAAAAGAACATCTTATTATTGATAAAACAACACTTGTTTTAGGTAAGAATTCAATAGAAATATTTTTTGATGCAGGCGAATTGTCACTCAATAGAGATGATGAGTTTTTATATACCCTATTAGTTCCTGATAGAGCAAGTACCTTATTTCCTTGTTTTGATCAGCCAGATATAAAAGCAAATTATAAATTAAAAATTACTGCGCCAAAAGACTGGGCAGTTTTGTCTGGTGCATTTGAAGAAAGTAGGGTTACTTTAGAGGGTTTTACAGAACATGTTTTTGAAAGGTCGGACTTAATGAGTACCTATTTGTTTTCTTTTGTTGCTGGTAAATTTACGGAGGAAACTAAAAACCCTGGAGCATTTAATATGCGCTTTTTGTATAGAGAAAATAATAAAGAAAAGATTAAAGAAAGTGTAGATCCCGTATTTAAAATTCATCAAAATTCTATTGATTTTCTAGAAGAATACACACAAGTTAAATTTCCATTTAAAAAGATGGATTTTGCAGCAATTCCGCCTTTCCAGTACGGAGGAATGGAGCATGTTGGTGCAATTCAATACAGACAGTCTTCTTTGTTTTTAGATAAAAATGCCACTCAAAACAGAAAGTTGAGCAGAGCAAAGTTAATTGCCCACGAAACTTCGCATATGTGGTTTGGAGATTTGGTTACCATGCGCTGGTTTAATGATGTTTGGATGAAGGAAGTCTTTGCCAATTTTATGGCAGATAAAATTATGAATCCTGTTTTTCCTGAAGTAAATCATCGTTTAAATTTTATGATGTCTCATTATCCAAGTGCGTATTCAGAAGACAGAACAAAAGGGACAAATGCAATTCGTCAGTATTTAGGAAACTTAAAAAATGCAGGTTCTTTATATGGAAGAATCATTTATAATAAAGCGCCAATTATGATGCGCCAGTTAGAGTCTTTGTTAGGTGAAGAAGCTTTTCAAGCAGGAATTCAAGAATATATAAAAACATATCAAAACTCAAATGCAGATTGGAATGAATTGGTTGCTATTTTTGATCAAAAATCTGTTGGAGATATTAAACGATGGAGTGATGTTTGGGTAAATTCTTCTGGAAGACCTATTTTTCATGAAGAAATTGAGTTGAACGAAAAAGGGAATGTAACGAAGTTTGTAATTCATCAAAATGCAGAAGATGGTTCTGAGAAAGTTTGGACGCAATCTTTTAAAATTCAATTAATAGATGCCAGAGGATATATCAAAAATATTACAATAAACAATATGGGAAAATCTTTTGACATCACTTCTGCAACAAAAGATTTTAAACCAGGACAAGTTTTATATAACACGAATGGTTTTGGATATGGGGTTTTTCCAATATATAAAGATGGAATAGAGACCTATAAGGATATTAAAGATGAGGTTTCAAGAGGATATCAATTCATTAATTTATATGAAAATATGCTGATTGGAAAAGTTTCTCCGATGGAAACTTATAAAGTTTATATAGAGGCTATTAAAGATGAGCAGAATGAGTTAATTATAAATTATTTGTCGAAGAGTATTCAAAATCTATTTTGGACTTTTTTAACTGAAGAACAGCAGCACAATACTCAAAAAAATACAGAGAATCAAATACACACACTGTTAGGAAAAGAGTTACTAAAAAACATTAAAAAGACGTTGTTTGGATTGTATCAGTCAATTGCAGTTTCTGATGAAGGGAAAGAAAATTTATATCAAATTTGGAATCAAAAGAAGGAAATTAAGAATCTCTTTTTAAACGAGAACGATTATACTTCATTAGCAATGAAATTGATGATTTATGAGCATCCTAAATCAGTACAAATTTTAGAAGAACAACAAGCTAGAATTTCAAATAAAGATAGATTAGAGCGTTTTAAATGGTTGTCATTTTCTCTGTCTAGTGATGAAAAAGTAAGAGATAATTTTATGGTTTCTCTTTTGTTGAAAGAAAACAGAGAAAAAGAATCTTGGGTACAAACAGCTTTGAGTAATATTCATCATCCTTTAAGGCAAACTTCATCAACAAAACACTTAAAAGGCGTTTTAGAGACATTAGAAGAAGTACAATTAACAGGCGATATTTTTTTTCCTAAAAGATGGTTGTCGAGTTCAATTGGTCATTATTCGTCAAAAGAAGCTGATGATAT
>JBNMNZ010000162.1:0-4729 GCA_051276605.1 Polaribacter sp.
GTTATGACAATGCAAATGATGAAAAAGATGCCGTAAACCCATTTAGCAAATTGTCTAAATTTAAAAACGATGAAGATGAATACTAATCAAAAACCAATCTCAGAGTTTATAGAAAAATACTTTTTACACTTTAATGCTGCAGCTTTAGTTGATGCTGCAAAAGGGTATGATGCACAATTAGATAAAGGTAATAAAATGCTTGTTTCTTTAGCAGGTGCAATGAGTACAGCCGAATTAGGAAAGATTTTTGCTGAAATGATTCGTCAAGATAAAGTACATATTATTTCTTGTACAGGTGCAAATTTAGAAGAAGATGTTATGAATTTAGTAGCGCATTCTCACTATAAACGTGTGCCTAATTATAGAGATTTAACACCACAAGATGAATGGGACTTACTAGAAAAAGGTTTAAATAGAGTTACCGACACTTGTATTCCTGAAGAAGAAGCTTTTAGAAGGATTCAAGAACATATTGTAAAAATTTGGAAGGATGCAGAAGCTAATGGAGACCGTTTTTTACCGCATGAATATATGTACAAATTATTGCTTTCGGGTGTTTTAGAACAGCATTATGAAATTGATTTAAAGGATTCTTGGATGTATGCAGCCGCAGAAAAAAACTTACCAATGGTTGTTCCTGGTTGGGAAGACTCAACTATGGGGAATATTTTTGCTTCTTATGTTTTAAAGGGTGAGTTAAAAGCCTCTACGATGAAATCAGGAATTGAGTATATGACTTTTCTTGCTGACTGGTATACTGATAATTCTAAAAAAGGAATTGGTTTCTTTCAAATTGGAGGAGGAATTGCAGGAGATTTCCCTATATGTGTTGTGCCAATGTTATACCAAGATATGGAAAGAATAGATACCCCCTTTTGGAGCTATTTCTGTCAGATTTCTGATTCTACAACTAGTTATGGTTCGTATTCTGGAGCAGTACCGAATGAAAAAATTACTTGGGGAAAATTAGATATTGATACCCCAAAATTTATTATAGAAAGTGATGCAACAATTGTTGCTCCATTAATATTTGCTTATTTATTAGAAATGTAATTATTATGAACAGAGTAATTGTTGATTTCGAAAAACTAACAACTCACATATTAGATTTGTTAGTAGAAAAATATCCTGACGGTTATGATCATTCAGATATTATCTCTTTTAAAAATCTAAAAGGAGAGACTATAAAAGCTATAGAGGTAAAAGCCGAGGAAACAATATATTTGGTTAAAATTAGTTCGCGCTTGGATAAAACAATTGAAAATTATTTTGAAGATGAAGACTCTTTTAATTTATAAGAACTATTTAAAAACTTTCTTTAGTTTATATCCAATTCCACCAAAAAAGGTAGAAAGACTCGATTTAACTTGAGTTTTAGTTTTTACTTTTGATAAAAAAGATTTTGTTTGAGCATCCATTTGCTCCAGGTACGTTTTCTTTACCCATAATTGATCTCCAGCAATATGATTTACTTTATTCAATAGACAAACAAAACCATGAGTACTTAAAAATAGTTCAATATCATTTTTTAAGGCCTGATTTTCGTACAATGAAATCCTTTCTACTTCTAACCAAATACTGTTAATTTTTTCTAACATATTTTTCCCGCCTTGCAAAACCATTAATTCTGCTCCTTGCACATCCATATGAATAAAATCGATGGAAGAAATATTTTGGGTTTTACAAAAATTATCTAAAGTATCAGTTTTTATGGTGATTGTTTCTTTAAACTCTAACCAAGGATGAACTTCTATTGTTTTATCTGGTTTGTATAATGACGAGCTTTTATTTCCAAAATCTGATGAATTATCTGCTGGTTTATCTTTATTTGGTGGTTGACCAGAAGATAGATAAAACGTAGCTTCTCCAATTTCAGATGATAAACCAATTTCAAAAGGTTTTAATTTTTTTGATTTGTATTTTTCTTTATTATTTAAAACTTTTTCAAAGTTTTTAGGAACAGGTTCAAAAGTCCAAATTTCAGAATTTGGAAATAATGACAAGTATCTCACACTACTTAATCCTTCACAAGCTCCAATATCAAAAAACGTTAGTTTTTCTTTAGTATCAAAAAGCTTGGTAATAACTTTTTCGTGTAACGATAATTTAGGTAATTGTTTCATGGAAATCAGCTTAAATTATTTTGCAGGTAAAACTTTACCAATACATTCTCCAAAACCAATACGCACTTTATCATTTTTACAATGAGCACGCATAATTACAGTATCATTATCATTGATGAATTTACGCGTTGTTCCGTCTTTTAGAGTAATCGGATTTTGGCCACGCCAAGTTAATTCTAACATTGAACCATAGCTATCTTTTGTTGGTCCAGAAATGGTTCCGGAACCCATCATATCACCCGAACGAACATTACAACCATTTACAGTATGATGTGCTAATTGCTGTGCCATTGTCCAATACATATATTTAAAATTAGAATTGGCAACCACCGTTTCTTCTCCATTTTCTGGTTGGATTCCTACTTGTAAATGAATATCGTAACTTCCTTTTCCTTCTTGTTTTAAATAAGCTAAAGGTTCGTAAACTTGTTTTGGGTTGTCTACTTTAAAAGGCTCTAAAGCATCTAAAGTTACAATCCAAGGAGAAATAGTAGAGGCGAAGCTCTTCCCTAAAAAAGGACCTAAAGGTACATACTCCCAACCTTGAATATCTCTTGCAGACCAATCATTAAATTGGACTAATCCAAAAATATGTTCTTCAGTTTCTCCAATCTCAATTCTTTCCCCTAAAACATTTGCATCTGTGGTAATAAAAGCCATTTCAAGCTCAAAATCCAGTAATTTACTTGGTCCAAAATTTGGAGTTGTTTCACCTTCATTAGGTTTCGATTGTCCATAAGGTCTTCTGATTGAAGTTCCGGAAGGTATGATAGAAGAACTTCTTCCATGGTAACCTATTGGAACTTGCAGCCAATTTGGAAACAATGCATTTTCTGGATCTCTAAATAAAGAACCAACATTGGTTGCGTGTTCTTTACTTGCGTAAAAATCTGTATAATCACCTACAGCTACAGGCAATAACATTTCTACTTCATCCATTCTAAAAATTATTTGTTCTTTATGAATAGAATTATCACGTAGTTTGCCATTGGTAACAGCAAAAATTTCAGCAATTCTGTTACGAACTAAACGCCATGTTTTACGGCCATCAGCAATAAAATCATTTAAATTATCTTGTAAAAAAATATCATCTGTTAAAGGAATTCCTTCAAAATAGCCTAATTGATGAAACGCACCTAAATCTATTGCAAAATCTCCGATTCTACTACCAATTGTAATAATATCGTCTCTGGTAATAAACACTCCAAAAGGAATATTTTGTATTGGAAAATCTGAATCTTCTTTAACTTTTAACCAAGATTTTCTATTAGGATTATTTGCTGTTATGATCATTATATAAATTCTTTATTTTGTTCAAATCTATGGAATTTTTATCATTTTTAGGATGAAACTCCGCGAATAACTTATTTTTAACATTCCTTTTTTTTGAATTGTATAAATCTTGCTAATTTGCAGAAAATATACTAAAAACTTATTTAAAATTATTTGGTTTTTAGTTACTTTTGTCTCCTATTCAAAATAACAACAATAATGCAATTAGACAATCAAATTTTTGACCTTATAGAGGAAGAAAAAGAAAGACAGTTAAACGGATTAGAATTAATCGCGTCAGAGAACTTTGCTAGTGACCAGGTAATGCAAGCTCAAGGTTCTGTTTTAACAAATAAATACGCTGAAGGATATCCTGGAAAAAGATATTATGGAGGTTGTGAAGTTGTAGATATTGTTGAGCAAATTGCAATAGATAGAGCCAAAGAATTATTTGGTGCAGAATATGTAAACGTACAACCACATTCTGGTTCACAAGCAAACACAGCTGTTTTTTCAGCTTGTTTAAAACCAGGAGATAAAATTTTAGGTTTTGATTTATCTCATGGGGGACATTTAACTCATGGTTCTCCCGTAAATTTTTCAGGTAAATTATACAAAACATCTTTTTATGGAGTTGAAAAAGAGACTGGTGTTTTAAACTATGATAAAATTCAAGAAACAGCAACTAAAGAACAGCCAAGATTAATTATAGCTGGTGCTTCTGCATATTCTAGAGATATAGATTATGAGCGTTTTAGAAAAATTGCTGATAGTGTTGGCGCTATTTTAATGGGAGATATTTCTCATCCTGCAGGTTTAATTGCAAAAGGAATTTTAAATGATCCATTACCTCATTGTCATATTGTCACTTCTACGACACATAAAACATTGCGTGGTCCAAGAGGAGGAATTATAATGATTGGTAAAGATTTTGAAAATCCTTTTGGTGAAACTTTAAAAAGCGGAAAACTCAAAAAGATGTCAACTTTATTAAATTCGGCGGTGTTTCCAGGAAACCAAGGTGGACCCTTAGAGCATGTTATTGCTGCAAAAGCAATTGCTTTTGGTGAAGCTCTAACAGATGAATTTTTAGAATATCAAATTCAAGTAAAAGAAAATGCTGCTGCAATGGCGAAAGAATTTGTAGCAAAAGGATATGAATTAATTTCGGGTGGTACAGATAATCATTGTATGTTAATTGACTTACGTAACAAAAATATTTCTGGTAAAGACGCGGAAATTGCTTTAGGAAAAGCAGCAATTACTGTAAATAAAAATATGGTTCCTTTTGATGATAAGTCTCCTTTTGTAACTTCAGGTATTCGTGTTGGAAC
>JBNMNZ010000163.1:0-4696 GCA_051276605.1 Polaribacter sp.
GCTCTTGAATCAAACTGATAATTTTTATCTGTATAAAATGCTGACATAATTATAGTAGAGTTTGCTGGGTAGCTATTTTCAACGTTTATTTCTAAACGATCTCTTCTATTATTAGATGCTAAAAACTGTACTAATCCTCCTGTAAACTTATCAAATTCTTCAAAAGAATTCGTCGTTAGAAAACTTGCAGCTCTCCATTTCCAAATTCCTTCCCCAAACAAAACTGCCGATTTTTGATTATTTATGTCAAAATTCACCAATAATGGTTGCTTTGTTTGAATTCCGTTAATATTTTGATGTAATAAAATTTGATGTTCTTTAGAAATCACAATCTCACCAAACTTATCTTTTAACGGCGGAAAATCATTAAACCCAATGTCTTCTTGTAAAAAAGTTAAAAAGGAATCATTATAAATTGCTCCATAATTTTCTGTTTGATTGATGGCGTTTTTGGTAAATCCTAATTGTTGTTTATTGATGAAATTCCAATCAGAATTTGAACCAGAAACCAATAAATAGTTGCTATTATTCTGCTTTAGTTGAGAAATAACTGAATTAAACTTATTATTTACTTGGTATAATATAATTAATTGATAATCATATATTTGATTAATGAAATTATCAATTAAAAACACATCTACAGAACGTTGTTTATTGCTTTCTATCGATTTTTTTAAAGCGCCAACATCTGGGTGCAAAACTGAACTTAAAATCAATACTTTTGTTTGCTCATCAATTACTTCTACAGAGAAATTTTTACTATTATTTTTAGTATTTTTCTCGTTATTTATTTTTCTTATAGAAGCTTTATAATATTGTAATCCTTCTTTAATGGACGTTAAATTAGTAATAATAGTTGCAGATTTTTTATCTGAAGAAAAAGTTACATTTTCTCTAAAGATTGTTTTCCCTTGACTAAAAATTGAAAATTGAGTCTTTACTGATTCATTGCCTTCGTAATTTAAAAGAACCTCTACAGGGAATTTATTTTGAATATAACTGTACCTATTTACGTTTAACTGCGTAATTTTTAGGTCAACATATTTTGTAGTATCTCCTACTACAATTGGATAAATGGGGTACTTAGAATTTAAAAATTCATAAGCAGCTCCAATTGTTTGATTGCCATCAGTAATTAAAACAATAGGTGCAATTTTTTCATTATGTAATTCCGTAACGCCTATAATTGCTTCTGCAATATTGGTTTCGTTTTCTAAAAATGAAAGGGTATCTAAAACTTGTAATTTTTTACCAAATGTAAATTCATTAATGGAGAATTTATCACTTAAAGCATTGTTATTATTTACATTATAGATAATATCACTTACATTCTTCGCTTCTTTAAAGAAAGAAATTGATTTAGAGTTATCAACCAAAATAGATACAATTGGTTTTTCATTTTCAATGACTACTTTTTCTATTACTGGGTTTATCAACAATAGAATCAATAAAAACAAACTCAAAGTTTTTAAAACAAAGAGTATAATTGTAACTTTTAGTTTATTTTTTACTTTGTAATAATATTGAAAAAATGCTACTGAAAGACTCAGTACCAAAGCGAATAGTATATAAAAAAATGTAACTGTCTGCAATTGTTATTATTTATTTGGAAAGATAGAAATAACTATCTAGAAACAAAAAACCTATAACGTTAAATTGTTGCAGGTTCTGACTTTTTTTTTCTTACAAATAATTCTGTTCTCGAGATAAATTTATTATTTTCACAAAAAAATAAGCCAAAATCTATGAAAAAAAATTTATTATTTATTATTATTTTATCTTTACTCTCTTTCTCATCTATGTATTCTCAAAATAGTCATTTTGATGTTAAGGAAAGTATTAAATATATGGATCAATTTAAGACTACTAACATTTTAAGTAGTCATTCTACTTCAGATGAATTAATTGTTATTGCACGAAAAAGCAAATATAGTCTTGTATTTGAAACTTTTGATAAACAAGCAAAAGGTAAAAAAATTAAGATAATTCAACTTTCTAAAAAAGAATCTTTTGTCGGAGATATTTTCCATAATAATAAATTACAAATTTTTATGGTTGAGTCAGCCTCTAAAACAAGACGCATATTAAATTGTTATACTTATAATATCAAAGATAATACATCTACAAAAATTATTTTACTCGAAAAAAATGTAAAAAAGAAAACAGCTTTATTTTCTGGACAAAATAAAAGACAAACCAACTTTTCTATTTCACCAAATAAAAAATACATTGCAATTGCTACTGATAATATTAAAAAAAATTCTAACTCTTATGATATTCATGTTTATGACGCAGAAAAATTAACTCTTATTTACACAAAAAATTATTTTAATAATTTAGATAAATATTACATATCTTCTGATATGTTAGTCAGCAATAACGGCATTGTTTATAGTATTGGTAAAGAATATAAAAATGGCAAAAGAGAAAGAAAAAAATCTAAACCTAATTATTCTTATGTTTTAAACAAGATTAGTAAAGATGATATTAAAACTAGTATTATTAAATTAAATGAAGATGAATATATAAAAAGTTTAACGATGTCTTTTTATAATGATCAAATAAGGTTAATAGGTTACTACTCTAGAGATAAAGTTTTTGGAATTAAAGGTGTAAGTATCTTTAATTTTGATAAACAAAACCTTTCTGTTATAAATAAACAAAAACAAAAACTACCTGTAAAAGTTTTTGAAGATTTATATGGCTATAGAAATGCGAAGAATAAAAAAGATTCTGAATTAACTAGTTTTTATTTAGATCATACACTAGAAGATAAAGAAGGAAATGTGTATTTAATTGCTGAGGAGTTTTATATGACGCAAACATACGTTTCTTATGGAGTTAATGGAGGAGGTGGTTTTGTTACTACTTATCATTATGATGATTTATTAATTACTAAATTAAATAAAAATGGAAATTTAGTTTGGGGACGTAGTATTTATAAGCGTTCAAACGAAGCTTCATACAATGTATTTTTGCACAACGATAAATTACATGTATTATTAAATTCGGGTAAAAATCTTTTAAAGAAAAATGATGGAAGATTAAAAGTATCTAAAGGATGGTTTGAGTCAAGTTCGTTGTATTTATTTTTATATGATAATGATGGAAATGTAACACATCAAAAAATACAAGATAATAAAGGCAAAACATTTTACATTCCTTATAGAGGTTCTTACTCAAAAGGAAAATTTGTAATGTATAATCATTCAAAAAAAAGAAAGCAAATTATGATGCTTACCTGTATAGAGTAAAATAAAAAAGCTTCAATATTTTTAATATATTGAAGCTTTTTTTTATTATACCTTTTTACGTTAACATTCCACCATCAACAGACAATGTTTGTCCTGTAATATAAGAACTCATGTCTGAAGCTAAAAATACGCATGCATTTGCAATATCTTCTGGCTTTCCTCCTCTTTTTAACGGAATAGAGTCTCTCCAACTTTGTACAGTTGCTTCATCTAATTTTCCTGTCATTTCTGTTTCTATAAACCCTGGTGCAATTACATTACTTCTAACGTTTCTTGAACCTAACTCTAAAGCTACAGATTTAGAAAAACCAACAATACCCGCTTTTGAAGCTGCATAGTTTGTTTGACCTGCATTTCCTTTTAAACCAACTACAGAACTCATATTTATAATAGAACCCGATCTTTGCTTCATCATGGGTCTAATTACCGCTTTTGTCAAGTTGAATACCGATTTTAAGTTTACTTCGATTACTTTATCAAAATCTTCTTCAGACATACGCATTAATAAATTATCCTTTGTAATTCCTGCATTATTTACTAAAATATCTATGGAACCAAATTCTTTTTGAACTTCTTTAGCCAATTCTTGTGCTGCATCAAAATTTGCTGCATTAGATTGATATCCTTTTGCTGAAACTCCATAAGATTTTAATTCTTCTTCTAAAGCGTTTGCCGCCTCTACAGAAGAACTATATGTAAAAGCAACATTTGCCCCTTGTTTTGCAAATTCAACTGCAATTCCTCTACCAATTCCTCTTGTAGCTCCCGTGATTATTGCTGATTTATTTTCTAATAATTTCATATTGTCTTGGTTGTTTTTAATACCTCAAAGATACTAAAATAAAAAAACTCGTAAGTTTATTTATCTTACGAGTTTAAGCTTTAAATTAACATGTTGTTTATTGTTTTACTTCTACATTATCAACATAGTTAAACAAATAATCTACTTCTAATTCTTTTATTTTACCTAGTTTTTGAAGCGACTTTACATCTAAATCGTCCTTATTACCAATGACCATTACATTGTAAGATTCTCCTTTAATATTTTTATCAAAAAATCCTTTTAAGTCCTTCATGGTCATTGCTTTGATCGTATTGTACATCACTTCTCTGTTGTCATTATCAATACCCAATTTCTGCAATCGTTCGTATGACCAAAAAATATTAGATTTTGTAATTCTTTGTGCAGCTAATTTTTTTAACGTTGCTTCTTTGGCTGCTTTAAATTGTTTCTTAGCTTCTGGCATATCATTCATTAACTCCATCATGGCATCTACCGCTTGTTCTAATTTATTGGCTTGTGTGCCTACATATGCAATAACATAGTTTGGGTCGTCTTTTTTTCTTGCAGTGCTATAAGCAGCATAAGCAGAATATGCCAAAGATTTAGACTCTCTAATTTCTTGAAAAACGATAGATGACAATCCACTTCCAAAATAGGT
>JBNMNZ010000164.1:0-4667 GCA_051276605.1 Polaribacter sp.
TAAGGATCCAATAAATTACAAAAAAGATGTTAAGAATAATTAAAGGCGGAACAAGTAAACTTAAAATTGCAAAAGTAGGAATATTTTTAGGAGATACATATGGTAATAAATAAGAGAGCAAAAGTATTGTTGCTAAAAAGGAGTTTAGCAAATAAATAATTTTATTTATAAGGGATAATTTTTTCACTTTATAAGAATTATTTTTTTCCTTGTCTAAACAAAAAATCCTTCTCTGTTTTTGTTAATGTATCGTAGCCAGATTTACTTATTTTGTCTAATATGGTATCTATCTGTTTTTGTGTAACGTCTGTATTTTTTACTGAATTTGTTTTCTTTTTCGCAGATTTATGGACTGTTTTTAACGGTTTTTCTTTCCTTTTGAAAAAGGATAAAAACATACTTGATAGATTTATTTTCTTATTACTTGCTTGATTTACATATAAAAAACCGAACAAACTTCCTCCTAAATGTGCAAAATGGCCACCAGCATTATCGCCTATTAGTCCAATAATATCCAAACCAATCCAAAAGGCAGCTAAATGCCACAATTTTACGAAACCTATAAATCGTAGTTTTAATTGATAATTTGGTATGTAAGTTGCAACTCCTATAAATATGGCCGAAATTCCTGCGGAAGCACCAACTAACAAAGATGATTTTCCTTCAAATAAAGGAAAATAGTTTTGACTGAAAAGAAACAAAATACCTCCAAAGAAAGTGCCAATGATATAAAAATTAAGCAATTGTTTTTGGGTGAAATATTCTATAAATAAATGACCAATAAAGTGCAGAACAATTAAGTTCATTAAGATGTGAATAAAATCTGCATGCAAGAAACCATAGGTAATAATAGACCATGGTTTTCTCAATAAAGAAGTGTAATCATCATCTAAAGAAAACCAATCTACAAACCAATTTATTTGCCCTTTATACAAACCTTGAAAAACATTAAACAGTAGGGTTAAAATAAAAATAGCAATATTTATATAGATGATTTTTTCTACAATACTTCCATTTTGGAAACGACTTTTTAAGTTGTTTAGATACTTCATTACCGAACTTTAAATTGATTATTTTTCCAATACCAAGCAATAATAAATCCTATTAAAGCACCTCCTATATGTGCAAAATGTGCAATATTCCCAACAGAATATTTTGTCATTCCGAAGAACAAATCTCCTAGAATCATAACAGGAATAAAATATTTTGCGGCAATAGGAACAGGGAAGAATATCAACGCTAATTTAGCATCTTTAAAATACAATCCAAAAGCAACCAAGACACCATAAACAGCTCCAGAAGCTCCAACTGCTGGTGTATTATACAATGATGTTATTTTATTAAATTGTTCTTGAGTAATCGCGTTTATTACTCTTGCATCATTTGTAGTCCCAGATTTTAAAATAGATAAAACTTCTGAATCATTAAGACCTGCATTTACAAAGAGCTCATAAACCCCATTAAATTGATAATAGTTCACTAGAGAATAGATGATTCCTGCACCTAAACCGGCAGAGAAATAGAAGAAAATAAACTTCTTTTTTCCCCACATTTTCTCTAATGGAGTTCCAAATGCATACAAGCCATACATGTTGAATAGAATATGTGGAAAACTTCCATGCATAAACATGTGAGTTATATATTGCCAAAACCCAAAATGTTCGTTTTCAGGAAAATGTAAAGCCAACATATTTGTTAAATCTAATTGCAGTAATTGGGGTACTACAAATAAAATTACATTGATTATAATTAGGTGTTTTATGGCTTCTGTTATTCTATTCATGATTAGCTATTAAATAGATTGTCTATTTCGTTTAAAGTCAATGTTTTAAATGTTGATTTTCCAAAAGGAGAAATAGTAGGTTCTTTACATGAGAATAAATTATTAACTAAACTTTCTTGTTCTCTTTCAGAAAGTTGGGTTCCTGTTTTTATGGATAATGTTTTTGCGAACGATTTTGCCATTACATCAAAATGACTAAAACTTGCGTCAGGCACTTCTAAATTTATATCATTTAAAAGTTCTTCTAGAATAATAGTAATTTTACTTTCTGTTACAGAAACAGGAATTCCTTTGATTGTAACACTCTCTTTTGTAAAGTCATCAAAAGAAAAACCTGCGTTTTCTAGTTCAGCTTTCATGGTGTAAATCATTTCTATTTCTTGTGGTGAAAATGATATTTTTACAGGAAACAATAATTGCTGACTATTGGCTTCTTTCACAGTTATACTTTCTAAAAAATCTTCATATAAAATACGTTGATGCGCTAAAGATTGATTGATTAAAACAACACCCGATTTTATAGAACTTAGTAAATATTTACGCTGAATCTGAAACGTTTTCTGTGTTTTTATTTCTTGCTGATTATCAAATAATTCTGATTGTCTTTCTTCATCCGTGACTGCGGTAGAAGTATATAAAGATTCCCAACTTTCAGTTTGTTTTTCTCTATTATAAGGAAAACGTATTTCTTTTTGTTCTAATTCCTTAAAAGGATTAAAATCTGGGTCAACAGAAATTCTTGGTGTTTTTGCGGATGAAGTATTTGTATTTAAATGGTATGGAGTGTCTAGGTTAGAGTCTCTATTAAAATCTAAAATAGGAGCTACATTATATTGCCCTAAACTATGTTTTACGGTTGCTCTTAACATTGCATACAATGCTTTTTCATTATCAAACTTGATTTCCGTTTTTGTTGGATGAATGTTAATGTCAATTGTATTAGCAGGCACTGTTAAATATAAAAAGTAGGAGGGATGTGAGCCTTGTTCTAGCAACCCGTCAAAAGCATTCACAACTGCATGATTTAAATAGGAACTTTTTATAAATCGATCATTTACAAAAAAGAATTGTTCCCCTCTTTTTCTTTTAGAAAATTCTGGTTTTGCAACAAAACCTTCAATAGAAACAATATCGGTTTGTTCGTTTATTGGAACTAATTTTTCATTCATTTTAGTTCCGAAAACGCTTACAATTCGCTTTCTTAAATTACTGCTTTTTAAATGATAAACTTCATTATTGTTATGATGCATTAAAAAAGAAATCGTTGGATGTGCTAAAGCCACTCTTTGAAATTCATCTATAATATGACGCGTTTCTACAGTATTTGACTTTAGAAAATTTCTTCTTGCAGGTATATTGTAAAACAAGTTTTTTACAGCAATACTTGTTCCTTTTGAAGTCGAAATAAAATCTTGTGAAATAACTTTACTACCTTCAATTTTTATAGAAGTTCCAAGTTCTTCGTTTGCTTGTTTTGTTTTTAATTCAACATGTGCAATTGCAGCAATAGATGCTAAAGCTTCTCCTCTAAAACCTTTTGTACAAAGGTTGAATAAATCTTCTGCTTTTTTAATTTTTGAAGTGGCATGTCTTTCAAAAGACATTCTTGCATCAGTAGCACTCATGCCTTTGCCATCATCGAGAACCTGAATTAACGTTTTACCAGCGTCTTTTAATAATAATTTTATACTTGTAGCACCAGCATCAATGGCGTTTTCTAACAACTCTTTAACCACAGAAGCCGGTCTCTGTACGACTTCTCCTGCAGCGATTTGATTCGCTACGTGATCTGGTAAAAGCTGAATGATATCTGACATTATTTAGTAAAGAATATAGATAAATCAAAATCTATGATGTAAAAGAAAACAAATACTAATATTAAAATAATATAGATTACTGTTCTATTGGATCCTTTTTCTGCATTTTTAAGTTCATTAATAGCACTAGAAAATTTAGTTTTTAAACCTTTATTTTTTCCTGTTGTATTTCTAAACTGATCTAATTTATGTTCGATTTTATAAGGACTTCCATCTCCTTTATAATAACGTGGTTGGTAATCAAATTTTTTATTTGTTCTTTTTAAAAATCCCATAATTTTAGAAAATAATTGGTGAATATCAATTTTTTATAAATCAATTATTATACCAATTTTTAGCAATTCAAATTTAATTAATTAAAAGGAATTCATCAAGAAATGATGTTAAAAGTATTCTTAAAAAAAAATAAGGCTGTTTTTTAATTAATACCCAATACTTTCTGAGTTTCTATTTAAGGTCTTAATAGCGGCCATTTTAATAGCTGCAACAGCACACTCTGTACCTTTATTACCTAGCTCCCCACCAGATCGATCTATAGATTGTTGTTTTGTATTATCCGTTAAAACACAGAAAATTACAGGAACATCATATTTAATATTTAAATCTACAATTCCTTGTGTTACGCCTTCACAAACAAAATCGAAATGTTTTGTTTCTCCTTGAATTACATTTCCAATGGCAATTATAGCATCAACTTTTTGAGATTGAATCATTTTTTTGCATCCATAGATCAATTCAAAACTTCCAGGAACATCCCATGAAATAATATTTTCTTTGGTTGCTCCACAATCTAAAAACGTTTCAACTGCCCCTTTTTTTAGGTTTTGTGTAATTTCAGGATTCCATTCTGAAACAACAATCCCAAATCGAAAATTTTTCGCATTTGGGATTGTTGCTTTATCGTAAATTGATAAATTGGTTGTAGCCATTTAATTCAGTATTCAGTGTTCAGTAAAATTATCGCTAACTGCGACTGATCTTTACTAAAAACTATTATTTAGCGTATTTAGCAGCATTGATGAATTTTTCAATATCTCTTCCTTGATCAGATTTTGAATAGTTCTCTT
>JBNMNZ010000165.1:0-4618 GCA_051276605.1 Polaribacter sp.
TAAGGAAGTATTTTCCTGTAAATGAAAATTTTAGTTTTTTTCTACAAGGTGAAGTTGCCTTTTCTAGCGTAAACTCTGAAAGTAATAATAGCTTAACAGAAAATGAAGGTAATTCTATTTTTACAGGCATAAGACCTGGTTTTGTGTACTTTGTAACAAAAAACGTTGCTCTAAACAGTACTATTGGAGCGCTAGGGTATAGTTACTTTACAAATGAAAGAGATGGTATGAAAACTTTAGAATCTAATAATTTTACCTTTAGCCTGGCCAGTTCTAATATAATGTTTGGCATTGCGTATTATTTGTAAAAGCTTAACAAATAAAAGTTTTTAATGATAAACTTCTTCAAAACTCACAACTTCCTCCTTTTTTTGAGGTGATTTCTTGTTATTAAATAGTGCATTTTTCCTTATTCATTTTTTTGGTTTAAAAAGACTAACTTGGCTACACGTGCTAAACTTGATTCGGTAAAAACTGATAGTAAGTCACTTACACTGAACTTGACTCAGTATTTAAACGATTTCCTATCAACGTTATGTTCTGTTTAATAATAATAATAATAACCTAAATTGAAATTAATTACAATACTCATATTATTTATTCCAATTCAACTGGTTTCTCAGAATCTAGTTAAGAATCCTAGTTTTGAAAAAACCAAAAAATGCGCCGATAGTATTAGTCTTTTTAAGACTATTGTAGAACGATGGTCAACACCAACATTAGGTACCGCAGATTTATTTAATCCTTGCAATGAGTTTAAAGTTGGAGTTCCAAATAATTTTAATGGACATCAAATTTCAAAATTTGGAAAGAATTATGCTGGATGTTATTTCTATGCCAAAAGTAATTATAGAGAATATATTCAAGGTTCTTTTAAATCATCCCTAAAAAAGGGAGCGAAATACAACGTTTCGTTTTATATAAGTTTAGCAGAAAAATCAGATTTTGCGATGAAAGAAATAGATTTTTTATTGACCAAAAATGTAATTTCGAGTGCTATTTGGACAGAATTATCTCCAAAACACTTAAAGAACCAAATAACGAAGAGCTTCTCAGCTAATAGTGTGAAAAGTAAAAAAGAGTATAATGATTCCAAAAATTGGATTTTAATTTCGAAAGTGATAACCGCAAAAGGGGGTGAGAATTTTATCACAATAGGTAATTTTCAGAAAAATTCTTCCACTAAAAAAAGAAGCGTTTCTAAAGAAGAAAAAAATAAAATATCATATTATTATATAGATATGGTTTCTGTAGAATTGATTGACAAACCTTTAAGTAATCTAACTAAGACAATTCAGCTTGTTGAAGAAAAAGAAACTGAAATTACAAAAACAAATAAAATTGAGTTTAATGTAAAGTATGAATTTCAAAACATAAACTTCACCTTCAATAGTATTAAACTATCACAAGCTGCAGAAATTGAGATTAATGTTCTTTATAAGTATTTAAATTCAAATAAAAACACTAAAGTCATTATTCTAGGACATACTGATCATATTGGGAGTACTGACTATAACAAAGTTCTTTCAGAGGAACGTGCAAAATCAGTAGCAGATTATTTGATAAAAACTGGATTAAATAAAATAAGAATTCAATCACTTGGATATGGAAATTCTCAACCTTTATCAACTAGTAAGACTGATAAAGCAAGAAAGAAAAATAGAAGAGTTGAATTTAAAATAACTAAACACAACAATTAATATAGGAAAAGAGCTTTGGCTTTTTGTCAAAATGACTTTATTCTGTTAATTTTTACGCTCTTTTTTGTCAATTCTTACTATCACTCAAGATAAGCTCCACATAAAATGGAGAAGAGGATAAGAAAAAAAAGAATAGTAATTCTCATTTTCTGAAGTCTATTTTGTAAGCAGTTTAAAATAAGGTTTCGTTTAATGCTTTAGAATTGTTGGCAAAACTGTTGTTTTAGCGATTGAAAGGGCATTCTTTTCTTCATCCTTAAGAAAAGATATAGTGGAAAGCGTAACCTGAAAGGTAACGCCCATATTATTAAATTTAAATTTGATCAGATCCTGAAATAAATTTAGCACAACAAAAAACTCCAACAAATACATGTTGGAGTTTTAAATATATGGAAAATTGTAAAAAGATTACTCTTTTTTGAATTTTGCGTATTTTGTTTTAAATTTATCAATACGTCCTGCAGCATCAATAAGTTTAGATTTACCAGTGTAAAATGGGTGAGAAGTTCTAGAAATCTCTAATTTTACTAAAGGATACTCAACACCATCAACTTCTAACGTTTCTTTAGTGTCTACAGTAGATCGTGTTAAAAATACATCTTCATTAGACATGTCTTTAAACGCTACCATTCTATAATTTTCTGGATGAATTCCTTTTCTCATTTTATAATATTTTAATTCTTTAATGTTATGTTTGTAATAAGTAAAGTTGGTAAGTATTTACTTAAATCTCTAAACAGCTATATACTACTATTTTGAGAATGCAAATTTAACCTTATTTTTCAATTTACAAATAAAAATTTGTGTTTATTTGATCTTTCAAAGAACTTAAATAAAAAACCAATTACATTTGATATAAAAATGAGTTAATACACCTCATTCTTATATCTTTAAAAATAAATACAAAACACATATAATGAAGAAAATTACTGTTATTATTTCCTTTTTAACCATCTGGTTAATTACTGCTTGTAATGAAAATTATAAATTCACTTTAGATATTACAAAAAAAACGACCTTAAATTCTTTAGTTACGATTACTTTAAAAGAGAAAAATAATAAACCTTTAGACAATGTTCAGTTTTTTGTGAATGGAAAGGAAATTTCTGCTGATAAAAATTCTGCAATCATAAACACTGCGGATTTTGGTGTTGGAAAACATACTGTTTCTGTGCTAGCTTTTTATCCCGGGAAAACAAAAAAGATAAATAATTCTTTTGAAGTATTTGCAGATAAAGCACCTGAAATTTACACTTATAAAATTATAAATTCATTTCCTCACGACACAAAAGCGTATACTCAAGGTTTAGAGTATTATAATGGTTTTTTATATGAAACCACAGGACATAGAGGACAATCTACTTTAAGGAAAGTAGAAATTAAAACAGGTAAAGTTTTACAAAAAATAGCCTTAGATAAAAAATATTTTGGTGAAGGAATGACGATTGTTAATGATAAAGTTATTTGGTTAACTTGGGAAAGCAAAAAGGGTTTTGTGTACGATTTAAAAACTTTTAAAAAAGAAAAAGAGTTTGCTTATAATAACAGTAAAGAAGGCTGGGGTTTAACACAGAATGATACAGAATTAATAAAATCTGATGGAACAAATAAAATTTGGTTTTTAGATAAAGAAACTCAAAAAGAGAAACGTTCAATACAAACTTACACTAATGATAGAGCTGTAGATAAATTAAATGAATTAGAATTGATAAACGGAAAGCTGTATGCAAATAAATGGCAACAGAATACAATTATAATCATAAATCCGAAAACAGGTATTATTGAAGGTCTTGCAGATTTAAGAGGATTAAAAAAAGAAATGGAAAAAACTCAAAAGTTGGTTCCACAAGATGAAGTTTTAAATGGTATTGCTTTTGATGCTGAGAACAACAGGCTTTTTGTTACAGGTAAAAATTGGGGAAAACTTTTTGAAATCAAATTGATTAAAAAGTAATAAACCTATCATTTTAAAGTTCTATTTTTATACAAAATTGATTTATGCGTTACTTTATTACTTTTCTTATTTGTATTGCCTTAGTTTCAGTAAGTTCTTGTCGAAAAGATTTTTCTACAATTCCTAATTTTGGAAGTTTAGAGTTTTCTAAAGACACTATTTTTTTAGATACCGTTTTCACCAATATTGGTTCAGCAACTTACAACCTCAAAGTATATAACAGAGGAAGTAAGTCGATTACAATTCCTAAAATTACCCTAGAAAATGGCACTTCATCTAACTACAGATTAAATGTTGATGGAATTGCAGGTAAGGAGTTTAATGATATAGATATTTTAGCAAAAGACAGCATTTTTGTATTTATCGAAACGACAATTAATGCCAATAATATTATAAATCCTTTATATACAGACAAAATTTTATTCGATAATGGTTCTAACCAGCAAGATGTAAATTTGGTGACTTTAGTTCAAGATGCTAATTTTATTTATCCTGGAAAAGATCCAATTACCATGAAGATTGATAGTTTAACTATTGATGGACAAGCGACAAATATTAAAGGACGCTTTTTAACTGATGATGAACTTACTTTTACCAATTTAAAACCAACTGTTATTTATGGTTACGCAGCTGTACCTAATAACAAAACATTAACTATTGAAGCCGGAGCAAGAGTTCATTTTCATAATAACTCTGGATTAATCATTGATGATAAAGCAACTTTGAAAGTAAATGGGACACTAACAGAAAAGGTTGTTTTTGAAGGAGATCGATTAGAAAGTAGTTTTAGTAAGATTCCTGGACAATGGGGTACAATTTGGATGCGTGCAGGAAGTAAAGACAATGAAATTTATCACGCACAAATTAAAAACGGTATTATTGGAATTTTGATTGATAGTATCGGTTCTACTTCTACTCCAACTTTAAAATTACAAAACTCAGAGATTTACAACCATTCCAACTT
>JBNMNZ010000166.1:0-4613 GCA_051276605.1 Polaribacter sp.
AAAAAAGTTATGAAAGGTGATGCAATACAAATTAATGGTACAATTTTGTCTTTTACTTTTAGTTTTGTAAATAAACCAAAAGCATACAAACCTAATAAAGGACCATACGTGTAATTTGCAAATGTGAATATTTTTGCAATTACGCTTTCATCAGCAATAAAATATTTGAAAACTAAAATGGTTCCAATCAATATAAATGAAAATAGGATGTGAATTTTCTTTCTTGTTTTTTCTTGATCTTCTTTATTTTTCTTTTTGTCTATTTCTAGTATGTCTATACTAAATGATGTTGTTAATGCTGTTAAAGCAGAGTCAGCACTTGAATATGCCGCAGCGATTAGACCTAATAAAAAGAAAATTGCAGTTGTTAGACCTAAGGTCTCTTCGGTTGCAATGATTGGGAATAATTGATCTTTGTGTGCATCAATTCCATTTTTTTGAGCGTAATCGGTTAATAAAACTCCTAAGGCTAAAAAGAAAAAGTTGACAATGACCAATACAAGGGTAAACCAAAACATATTTTTCTGTGCATCTTTTAAGTTTCTACAGGTTAAATTCTTTTGCATCATATCTTGGTCTAATCCTGTCATTACCACAGCAATAAATGCTCCTGCTAAAAACTGTTTCCAGAAATAATTTCCGGCATTTATATCTTCAAAAAAGAAAGTTTTAGACAAGTCGCTGTCGGCAACATAGGTGAAAATATTAGAGATATCCATTTCATCTGAAATGGTGTAAATACAAACTCCTACAGCAATTAACATAAACAGTGTCTGCAAGGTATCTGTCCAAACAATGGTTTTAATTCCGCCTTTAAAAGTGTAAAGCCAAATTAATAAAATAGTGATAGAAACAGTTACCCAGAAAGGAATTCCATAGGCATCAAACAATAATAATTGCAGCACATTTGCCACTAAGAATAACCTAAAAGCAGCACCTATAGTTCTAGAAAGTAAAAAGAAACTTGCACCAGTTTTATAGGAATAATCTCCAAATCTATCTTGTAGATAGGTGTAAATTGATGTTAAATTTAATCTGTAATATAATGGAAGTAACACTAAGCCAATAACTGCATACCCAACAATATATCCCAAAACCATTTGCATGTAGCTCATACTTTGTGATTCTACCCAACCCGGTACAGAAATAAAAGTAACTCCAGAAAGTGAGGCTCCAATCATCCCAAAAGCAACTAAATACCAAGGAGAAGAATTATCTGCTTTAAAAAAAGTGTTGTTATTTGCAGATTTTCCTGTGATATAAGAAATAAAAAGTAAAACAGAAAAATAAGCGACGATTAATAATATAATATGAATTGGCTGCATGAGTTGATTAAGGGTGTTCTATTATAAATTACGAATATATGTTTTTATATGAATCTTTTAGGGTTTCATAATTCATAATTCGTAATTTTGTAAACTATGGATTTTTCCTCAAAAATATTAGAAAATGCAGTAAACGAAGTTTCACGTTTACCAGGAATTGGAAAACGAACAGCTTTACGTTTGGTTTTACATTTGCTAAAGCAGCCAAAAGAAAGCACAACTTATTTGTCTGAAGCGCTACTCCATTTAAGAAATGATGTAAAAAATTGTGAAAAATGTTTTAATATTTCGGATACTGTTTTATGTGATATTTGTAATAATGTAAAAAGAAACCCTGAAATTGTATGTGTTGTAGAAGATATTAGAGATGTAATGGCGATTGAAAGCACTTCTCAGTTTAATGGTTTGTACCATGTTTTAGGGGGTAAAATCTCTCCTATTGAAGGAATTGGTCCTCAAAACTTACAAATAGCGTCTTTAGTAAATAAAGTTGGAAACGGTGAAATAAAAGAACTTATTTTTGCTTTAAGTTCAACTATGGAAGGTGATACAACCAATTTCTATATCTATAAACAAATTGAGAAATTCGAAATTACAACCTCTACAATTGCACGTGGAATTGCTGTAGGTGATGAATTAGAATATGCAGATGAAGTTACTTTAGGAAGAAGTATTTTAAATAGAATTCCATTTGAACAGTCAATAAGTAGATAGTTTTTAGAAACAGTAAACTAATCTTCTTCTTTTAAAACTTTTTTCTCTGCTTTTTCCCAAGATTTTTTTTCTCTAATTTTTTTATAGAGTCTAATTCCTAACATTAGCAAAACACCAAAAAGAATAATTCCTACAACACCCCAAATCCAATTAATAGCACTTTTTAGGGTTACTAAAAAGACAACAGCAAAAAGAATGATAGTAGCAATTTCATTCCAGATTCGAAGTTGAAAGGTGGAGTATTTTATAATGTCTTTCTGCAACTGTGTGTATATTTTATGACAAGAATAGTGATAAAAATAGAGTGCTAAAACAAAAGCTAGCTTTACATGCATCCAAGGCATTTGTAAATAATAAGGATTTTTATATAATAACCAAAATGCAAAGAAACTTGCTAAAACCGCAGATGGCCAAGTAATAATATACCACAAGCGTTTACTCATCAATTTATATTGAGTTTGTAAAATCTCTTTTGCAGGTTCTGCCTTTTTTTCTGCTTCCACATGATAAATAAATAATCTTGGAATATAAAATAAACCAGCAAACCATGTAACTACAAAGATAATATGTAATGCTTTTACGTATAGAAAGTCCATTTATTTATAATTTGGTTTCAGAGTAATAAAGTTGATAAATTTTGATGACTTTGGTATTGAGCTAATTAAAGCATTTTATTTTTGCTAACAACTAACAAAAAAATTACGCTTCAATCCAATTTACTAAAACATCTACCCAATCGTCATTATCATTGATACATGGAATTGCGTAAAATTCTTCTCCACCAGCTTTCAAAAACTCTTCTTTACCTTCCATGGCAATTTCTTCTAAAGTTTCTAAACAGTCAGATACAAATGCAGGGGTAACAACTGCTAATTTTTTCACACCTTCATTTGGGTATTTCTCAAGCATTTTATCTGTGTAAGGCTGTAACCATGGGTCACCAGCTAATCTAGATTGAAAAGAAACAAAGTGTTGATGCGGTTCTATGCCTAAATACTCTACAACTTGCCTCGTCGTTTCATAACATTGATGCTTATAACAAAATTCATGAGCAGGAGAAGCTGTTTTACAACATTCAAAATTTACACTATCGTTTGGTTTACAATGACTTTTTGTAATGTCAGATTTGCGTACATGTCTCTCTGGAATTCCGTGATAAGAAAATAAAATTTTATCCCATTCCTTACCTTCTAAATAGTTTTTGATACTATCTCCTAAAACTTTTATATATTCTTTTTTGTGATAGAAAGCAGGAATATGTTTAAACTTCATCTGCGGATAAAATTTTTCTCGCAATTCTTCCGCCAACACCAAAATTGTATCGGTTGTTGCCATCGCATGTTGCGGATATAAAGGAACGATTAATACATCTGTAACACCTTTGTCATGCAATTCTTGTAAACCATCTTTCATAGACGGACTTCCATAGCGCATTGCTAAAGCAACTGGTAATTCTGTTTTTTCTTGAACTTTGTCGTGTAATCTTTCTGATAAAACAATTAATGGCGAACCTTCATCCCACCAGATTTTTTTATATGCTTTTGCAGATTTTTTTGGTCTCGTGTTTAAAATGATTCCTCGAACTAGTATCGTTCGAAGCCAATATGGCGCATCAATAACACGCTCATCCATTAAAAACTGGTCTAAATATTTTCTAACATCTTTTGTTGATGTGCTCGCTGGCGACCCTAAATTAACTAATAAAACTCCTTTCATTGTGTGCTGAATTTATTTCAGTATCTATTTATATTCTTATTATTCTGAACTTGTTTCAGAATTATTTTTTTTTTTTGCTAACTGATTCGTAACCTCATAAAGGGTAATTGCTAAGCTATGTATTACATTCATAGATGAGTTTCTGCCATACATAGGTATTGCAGCTGTTTCATCTACCAAGCTTATGTCTTTAATCCCGTTTCTTTCACTTCCCAAAATTAATACGATTTTCTCATAATTTTTAAAATTAAAATCTTGAATATTGATACTTTTATCAGTAATTTCTATACCGATAATTATATTTCCTTCCGCTTTTAATTGATGAATGATTTTGTTAAAATCTGTATAGGTGTCATATTTTATCTGATTGACTGTATTTCTTGCTGTCTTTTTTACAATTCTGTTTTCTGTAGATGGAGAATCCTGATGAAAATAAATTTTATTCACTCCAAAACTTTCAGAAATTCGAAAACACATTCCTATATTTTCAGGAGTTCTAATTGCATCGCAAACAATAGTTATCGGGAACTTTTTTTGATTGTTTTCTATATTGTAATGCGTTAATTGTTCCAAATTATTTAGTTTGTTTTCAAATTTTTAAAGTCTGCTAATTGCAACTGATTACTGATTAAAACTCATTACATATTTCTTTGGGGTTGTGCCGAATTTCTTTTTAAAGGCTGCAATAAAATGGCTAGAAGTACTGTAGCCAATTTGCACGCCTACTTCGTTAACATTAAATTGATTGCTTTCTAGTAATCTTCTTGCGTGTTCCATTTTATAATCAAACAAAAAACTAAAGACAGTGTCTCCGTATATTTGCTTAAAACCCTCTTTTAGTTTCTTAATATTTAATCC
>JBNMNZ010000167.1:0-4610 GCA_051276605.1 Polaribacter sp.
TATGGCGTGAGAGTTCGTTATCCAAGAGAATTACGAGCAAATCCGAGCGATTTAAATAACATCTATATTCCTGTTGGAAAAGGCAATCAAGTACCTTTAAGTGAGCTGGCAACGATTCGGTATGAACAAGGTCCGCAAGTTATTAAAAGTGAAGATACTTTTTTAGTAGGGTATGTATTATTTGATAAATTAGATGGTTTTGCAGAGGTAAGTGTAGTTAAAAATGCTCAAGCATTAATTCAACAAAAAATTGATTCAGGTGAATTGGTCGTTCCAAAAGGGATTAACTATAAATTCACAGGAACTTATGAAAATCAATTAAGAGCAGAAGAAACATTATCGGTTGTTGTGCCTATTGCTCTAGCCATTATCTTTTTGATTCTATATTTTCAATTCCGTTCTGTTTCAACATCTTTAATGGTATTTACAGGAATAGCAGTGGCATTTGGTGGTGGATTTATAATGATTTGGCTTTATGGTCAGGGCTGGTTTTTAAACTTCAATTTCTTTGGAGAAAATTTACGTGATTTATTTCAAATGCATTCTATTAATTTAAGTGTGGCTGTTTGGGTTGGGTTTATTGCATTATTCGGAATTGCAACTGATGATGGTGTGGTAATGGCCACTTATTTGACGCAAACTTTTGATAGAAATACACCAGAAAATAAAAAAGAAATTAGAGCCTCCATTGTCCAAGCAGGAGAGAAGCGTATTCGTCCTTGTTTGATGACTACCGCAACGACAATATTAGCTTTATTACCAATTTTAACATCAACAGGGCGCGGAAGTGATATTATGGTTCCTATGGCGATACCAAGTTTTGGTGGGATGTTAATAGCATTAATTACTTTGTTTGTTGTACCAGTTTTATTTAGCTGGAAACAAGAATATCAACTTAAAAGAAGAGTAAAATGAAATATACAAATTTCAATATAAAATTAGTCTTGGCTCTTGGTTCTTGTTTTTTGAGTCTCTTTATGAATGCGCAATTATTAGAACCGTTTATTGATGAAGCGTTATCAAATAGTCCAGAAATTCAAAAATTTGAATTGCAATACAGTATTGCTTTTGAAAAAATAAATGAAGTACAAACGATGCCTAATACCGAATTTGGTGTTGGCTATTTTGTAAGCGAACCAGAAACTCGAACAGGTGCTCAACGATTTAAAGTATCGATCAAGCAAATGTTGCCTTGGTTCGGTAATATTACCGCAAGAGAAAATTATGTAAGTTCTTTGGCAGACGCTAAATATGAAGATATTGTAATTGCTAAAAGAAAACTAATGGCTTCGGTATCACAATCGTATTACAATTTGTATGCGAATATGGCAAAGCAAGAAATATTAATAGAAAACATTAGTCTGCTTGAAACCTATGAAACATTAGCACTAACATCCGTTGAGGTGGGCAAAGCATCAGTAGTAGATGTATTGAGATTACAAATGCGTCAAAATGAAATGGAGCAACTAAATAAGGTTTTAAAGCAACAATACTTAGCAGAACAAACAAGGTTTAATAAATTCTTAAATCGAGATAAAGACATTGCCGTGAATGTTATAAACGAATTGAATATCCCTTTTGAAGACTTTGAAATTAATGCTGAAAATTTGGTATTACACTCCGAGTTATTGAAATACGATAAACTCTACTACTCGGTCGAACAATCTGAATTATTAAACCAAAAAGAAAGCAGTCCAATGATTGGTTTTGGTTTGGATTATATAAATGTTGAGAGGCGTCCAAATTTAGATTTTAGCGACAATGGGAAGGATATAGTCATGCCAATGGTTTCAATATCAATTCCAATTTTCAACAACAAATACAAATCTAAAACGAAACAAAACGAGTTACAACAACAAGAGATTTTATCTCGAAAACAAGAACGTTTCAATACTTTAGAAACACTTTTAGACAAAGCAATAAACGATAGAATTTCTGCAAGAATAAGTTATTCCACTCAAACAAAAAATTTAAAGCAGGCCAAAGATGCAGAAGGAATCTTAATAAAAAGTTATGAAACCGGAACGATAGATTTTAATGACATGTTGGATATTCAGGAATTGCAATTAAAGTTTCAAATAAACAAAGTAGAGTCGGTGAAAACGTATTACATGCAAACGACTATTATTAACTATTTAACAAATTAAAAAAATGAAGAGATCAGTAAATATAATAATAGCTACAATTTTGGTATTGCTTTTTAGCTCTTGTCAAAATACAGACAACAAGGTAATCGCAACAGAAGTTAAATATTCAGGTGCTTTAAAAACTATTATGTCAGGTAGCATCCAATCAGTAATTAGTTTAGATAGTCTTTCAAACAAAAAACAGCTCTATGCTCTTGGTGCTGTGGAAAATCTAGAAGGTGAAATCCAAATATTTGATAGTAAACCAAGCAATAGTTTTGTGGTTGATAGCACTTTGAAAATTATAGATTCATATAAACTAAAAGCAGTTTTATTGGTGTACGCCGAAGTTGCAGAATGGGACTCTTATGAAATTTCAAATATTACAACAAAAAACGATTTAGAAGAGAAAATTTTTGAAACAGCTAAAAGTAAAGGGATAAACATAGAAAAACCCTTTCCATTCTTATTAGAAGGCACCGTATCTTCATTAGATTGGCACGTCATTAAATGGAAAGAAGGTGATATTATTCACAATCATAAAAAGCATAAAGAGGCAGGCTTAAATGGCACATTGAGAAATACAGGTGTCGAAATATTAGGATTTTACTCCACAAAACATAAAGCAGTTTTTACGCATCATACTACTAATATGCATATGCATTTTAAAACAGATGATAATAACATTGCTGGACACATTGATGATTTACAATTAGATAATCAATTAATACTAAAATTAGCAAAACAATGAAAAACACATATACAATAGAAGGCATGACTTGCGGTGGTTGCAAAGCATCCGTAGAAAAATATTTAAACGAAATAGACCACGTTACCAAAGTTTCTATTCATCTTGAAAAAGGAGAAGCAGAAGTTACAATGGATAAAAATATTACAACAGAAGTGCTACAAAAAGCATTACCAGAAAAATATACCTTATCTAAAAAACCAAAAGAAAATGTATTAGCATCTTCAAGTATTTCGTCGATACCAAAGGTAGAAGAAGAGAGCAAATTGCAGCAACTAAAGCCTTTATTACTCATTCTCTTTTATATCGCTTCTACAAGCATACTACTTCATTATAAAGCGTGGAGTTTGAACGAGTTTATGCTCGATTTTATGGGTTTATTTTACATTGTATTTAGTTTCTTTAAAATGTTAGACTTAAAAGGATTTCCAGCATCTTTTAGTATGTATGATCCAATTGCAAAAAGAGTTCCTTTTTATGGAAAAATATACCCATTTATAGAAACTGCATTAGGGTTGATGTTCTTAATGCGTTTTAAAATAGACATTGCTTTAATGGTCACATTAGTTATCCTAGGAGTAACCACTATTGGAGTAACAAAAACACTTTTAGATAAAAAATCTATACGCTGTGCTTGTTTAGGTACTGCGCTTAAACTACCTATGACCGAAGCCACTTTCATAGAAAATACTATTATGATTGTGATGGCTGTATTAATGCTTTTAAACATATTTTAAATTAATAGATTATGAGAAAATTACTTACAATACTTTGCCTCGCTATTTTAGTTGTTGGTTGTAAAAATCAAAACAAGAGTGAAAAGGAAGAAACGCACAACCAGCATGAAATAAAACAGCAAGTAAAGCCAACAAAAAAGAAGGTTTTAAGTCCGCATCAAACTGCAATGACAATGATTGGAGATGCTCATATTCATATCGATTATTCATCACCAGGAGTTAGAAGTAGAATTATATTTGGTGGGTTGTTAGCCTATGATATGGTTTGGCAAGCAGGTGCCCACAAGGCAACTTGGTTAGAAACGAATAAAGATCTAATAATAGATGGTAAAACACTTGTTGCAGGAAAATATGGGTTTTTTACAATTCCGTCAAAAGACGAGTGGACAATTATTTTTAACACCAATTGGGATCAACATGGAAAAGATGAGTATGATTCGATAGATGATGTTTTACGATTTAAAGTGAAACCGATTATTTTTGAAACTACAACAGAACATTTAGCATATAAAGTGAAAAAGATAAGTGATACTGAAGGTTCAATTTCATTGGCTTGGGAAAAAGTTTTGATTGATTTTAATTTTATAGTAAAGCAATGATAAAACAATTAGAAAATGAAAAATAAAAAAACAGTAATTTATATTGGTATTCTTGCCGTTGGTGTTTTATTCGGTTGGATCCTTTTTGGGAATTCATCTGAAGAAAAAACATTACATAATCACGCTGAAATGTCAGAAACTAATAAAATGTGGTCGTGTTCTATGCATCCGCAGATTATGCAACCAGAAGCAGGAGATTGCCCTATTTGTGGGATGGATTTAATTTCTACTGAAAGGAGTGCAGATGGTTTAATGGTAGATCAATTTAAGTTGACTAAAAATGCGATGGCTTTGGCAAATATTGAAACGTCTATCGTTGGCAATCGTAAAGTAGAAAATAATGCGATTAAGTTATCAGGAAAAATTGTAGAAAATGAAGAAGCTAATCTAGTTCAGGTTA
>JBNMNZ010000168.1:0-4565 GCA_051276605.1 Polaribacter sp.
TATACAGCGCTACAAAGGAACAATTCCTGAATAAATCTCTGCATAAAATAAGATCTTTTATTTCATTATCAACCTTAACATCTATATTCAAGCTTCCTTTTCTAAAAATTTTTAGTTCAATGAATCAAGTAAATGAAAAGGCATTTAAAGATTCTAAAACAATTAGGTTATTCAACAGGTATGCTACCTATAACGGTTCTAGCCCATATAAAGCTCCAGGTATTTTAAATATAATTCCTCATTTAGAATTTGGTTTAGGTGCATATTTACCAAAAGGAGGCATGCATGAAATCACGAATAGTTTGGTTAAATTAGCAAAGGAAATAGGAGTAGAATTTCATTTTGACACGGAAGTAACCGCTATTAAAACAATAGATAAATTAGCAAACAGCGTACAAACAAATTCAGGTAATTACAAAGCAGATGTTGTTATTTGCAATGCAGATATACATACAGTCTACGAAAAACTATTACCATCAGCTAAAAAACTTAAAAAAGTTGATGCTCAAGAACGCTCAAGCTCTGCGCTTATCTTCTATTGGGGAATTGGTAAAGAGTTTCCTGAATTAGACGTGCACAATATTATGTTTACGGAAGATTATAAAACAGAGTTTAAAAATATCTTCGACTCTAAAACTATCTATAAAGACCCAACTATTTACATCAACATTACCAGTAAACATATTAAGGGAGATGCACCTAAAGGAAAAGAAAATTGGTTTGTAATGATTAATGTACCCTCTATTTATGGTCAGGATTGGGATAAAATGATTGCTAAAGCTAAAGAAAATATTTTAATAAAAATATCAAAAATTTTAGGTGAAGACATTGAAAAATTAATCGAATTTGAAGAACATTTAACCCCACAACTTATACAAGATAGAACAAACTCTTATAAAGGTTCATTATACGGAAATTCAAGTAATAATAAGTTTTCGGCATTTCTAAGACATAAAAATTTCTCTTCAGAATACAAAAATCTATTTTTCTGTGGTGGCAGTGTGCATCCTGGTGGAGGAATTCCATTAGCGCTTTCTTCAGCAAAAATTATTGATAAATTAATCAAATGATAACATCTAACTCTTTAGAAAATCGCTGGATTATTATATTGCTTTTATTCTACTTTTTTGGGCTATTAGGAATATGTATTCCAGCAACCAGAGATGTTTTTTTAACCCTTACACCTCTTAACTTATTTATTACGTTAGCTATTTTTTACAAAGTAAATAAAGATTACAGTCAGCGATTCTTGATGCTTTCTTTACTTGTGTTCATTCTTGGCTTTTCTGTGGAAGGAATTGGTGTTGCTACAGGTGTCTTGTTTGGGAGTTATTCTTATGGGACTGCATTCGGATTTAAACTTGCTGAAACACCCATTATGATTGGAGTAAATTGGTTGTTTCTGGCACTTAGCACCTATGGTATTGTTCAATTCTTTACAAATAAGGGGGTGTGGCTTATTTTATTGCCGCCAGTGTTAATGACATTCTTAGACTTAATAGTAGAACCTGTTGCAATGAAACTTGGTTTTTGGTCCTGGAAGAATGATATCATTCCTTTACAAAATTATGCAATGTGGTTTTTAACGAGCATAATTATGCATAGTATAATTTATCTTTTTAAACCAAAAATAAACGCTAAAATAAGTTTCATTATTATTGGTGTGTCTGCTTTCTTTTTTGGTTTTTTAAATATTTTTCTTTAAGTAAAAGGATCTATTATTGCCGTTATAGACTGAAAATAAATTATTTTTCAAGAAGTGCCTTATTAATTTTCTTAATTAAACCAGGACCTTCGTAAATAAAACCTGTATAAACTTGAACTAAATCTGCCCCAGCATCTAACTTTTCTAAAGCATCCTCTGCAGAATGAATTCCTCCTACTCCAATAATAGGAAAAGATTTGTTAGAAGTATCTGCTAAATATTTAATTACTTGGGTGCTTTGATTCTTTATAGGTTGACCACTTACGCCACCATTACCTATTTCTTGCAAACGTTTTTTAGAGACTTTTAAATTATCTCTTGTTGTTGATGTATTTGAAGCGATAACGCCATCAATCTTAGTTTCGGCAACCAATTCTATAATTTCATCTAATTGCTTGTTATTTAAATCTGGAGCAATTTTCAATAAGATTGGTTTTTGTTTTTCTTCTTGATTATTTAGTTTTTGACATTCAGAAATCAACTCTAGTAAATAATCTTTATCATTTAATTTTGCGTGACTACCTACATTTGGACAACTCACATTTAGCACAAAATAGTCTACATACCGATGTAATCCTTTAAAACATTCTTTATAATCTTCGGTATAGTTCTCTGGAAATGTTTGTGTGTTTTTACCAATATTTCCACCAATAATAACGTGCCCCTTATTCTTCTTTAATTGTTCAATAACGGCCTCTAAACCTTCGTTATTAAACCCCATTCTATTGATAATTCCTTGATCATCTTTTAAACGAAATAATCTTTTCTTCGGATTTCCAACTTGTCCTTTTGGAGTTACTGTACCAATTTCTATAAAACCAAAACCAAAGTTAGCTAATTCATTATACAAGACCGCATTTTTATCAAAACCAGCAGCTAAACCTACAGGGTTTTTAAAGGTTAATCCAAATAAAGTGCGTTCTAATTTCTCATCATTTATTTGATAAAAACTTCTGAAAATGTTAGTAAATAAAGGAATTTTACACAATAACTTTATCAAAGAGAAAGTGAAATAATGAATTTTCTCTGGATCAAAAAGAAAGAAAATGGGTCTTATAATAAGTTTATACATATTTTTAATTTGTCAGGTCAAGCGCAGTCGAGACCTAAAGAAAACATTAAACTAAAATTACCGCTCGACTAAGCTCGAAAAGACAAAGTTACTTATAAAATAAGCTCCAAAATAGGAGCTTAAATTTTATCTTAAAACAGCTTCTAAATTCTGCTCGAAACTATGCTGTAATTTTTGCATTATTTCATCAATTTGTTTGTCTTCTAATGTTTTAGTTTCATCCTGTAAAACAAAACTAACTGCATAAGACTTTTTACCTTCTGGTAATTTATCACCTTCATATACATCAAACAAATCTACTTCTTTCAATAACTTTCTTTCTGATTGAAAAGCTAAATTATAGACTTCTTTAAATTCAATTTCATGATCAATTAACAAGGCTAAATCTCTTTTTACTGAAGGGAATTTAGATAACTCGTCAACTGTAATATTTTTTTTACTTGATAACTTTAAAACATTATCCCAATTAAGATCTGCGAATAAAACTTCTTGCTTAATCCCGAATTCTTTTAAAACTGAACGCTTAACAACTCCAAAATCTGCTAATTTTATTTTACCTAAACTTAAAGTAATTCCTTCAGAAAAAACATCATTTTTAGTGGGCGAAGTTTTTACATTCTGAATTCCTAATCTTGTTAAAACTGACGTTAGGATTCCTTTTAAATAAAAGAAATCAGAAGTTGAAGTCGCTATTTTCCATGACTCTTTAGTTCTAGTTCCGGTCACAAAAAGTGTTAAATGCTTATCTTCTTGATACTTACCATTATACTTATGATATGTTTTACCAAACTCATAAAATTTTAATGAATTATTTTTTCTATTTAAATTATAAGAAACAGACTCTAAGCCACTAAATAATAAGGATTGGCGCATAACGCCTAAATCATTACTTAAAGGGTTTAACATTGCTACATTTGCCTCCTCATTTATGTTCTCAGACAAATCAGTATAAGCTGCTTTTGTTAAAGAATTTGCCATTGTTTCATTAAACCCTAAAGAACTTAAATGATTGGCAACAACATTCTCTGTCTTCGTTTCTTTATTAGAATCAAAAGAAATTGAGGTATTTAGTTTGTGAGAAAACTCAATATTATTGTATCCATAAACACGTAAAATTTCTTCAACAATATCTGCCTCACGCTGAACATCAGCTCTGTAAGAAGGAATCGTTAATCCTAAACCTCCTTCAGTTTCACTACTTATTTTAATTTCTAAAGAGGCTAGAATATTCTTTATGGTTTCTTTTGGAATCTCTTGCCCAATTAATCTATAAGCACTTTCGTAAGAGAAAAACACTTGAAAATCTTGTATTTTTTCAGGATAAAAATCTGAAACATCAGAAGCCATTTTTCCACCAGCATATTCTTCAATTAACAACGCAGCTCTTTTTAAAGTATACTCCGTCATATTAATATCAATTCCTCTTTCAAAACGGAAAGAAGCATCCGTATTTAAAGCATGCCTTTTTGCAGTTTTTCGAACAGATACAGGATTAAAATAAGCACTTTCTAAAAATATTGAAGTTGTACTTTCTGTAACACCCGATTTTAAACCACCAAAAACTCCAGCAATACAAAGAGGATTAGAATCTGCGTCACAAATCATAATATCATCTGCAGAAAGTGTTCTTACGACTTCATCTAAAGTTGTAAACTTTGTGCCTTCCTTTAAGTTTTTTACAATAATTTTATTCCCTTTAATTTTCTGAGCATCAAAAGCGTGTAAAGGCTGCCCTAACTCATGTAATACATAATTTGTAATATCTACAATATTATTTTTTGGAGTTAT
>JBNMNZ010000169.1:0-4542 GCA_051276605.1 Polaribacter sp.
TTTTTTGGGTCAAACAACATTCCTGTACACATGCACATTTTTCTTTCAGTTCGTGTTAAAATATCAAAGTTTTTACAGGTTTGGCAACCGTCCCAAAAGCTTTGATCGTCAGTTAACTCAGAAAAAGTAACCGGTTTGTAACCAAGATCGCTATTCAGTTTCATGACTGCTAAACCAGTAGTAATGCTAAATACTTTTGCATCGGGAAACTTTGTTCTAGAGTGCTTAAAAATTACTTGCTTAATTTGTTTAGCCAGTCCTAAATTTCTGTAATGAGGATGTACAATTAAACCCGAATTGGCTACAAATTTTCCATGTCCCCAAGCTTCTATATAACAGAAACCGGCAAATTTATTGCCATCTAAAGCGATTACAGCGTTACCATTTTTCATTTTAGTAATAATGTATTCTGGCTTTCTTTTTGCAATTCCGGTTCCTCTAACCTGAGCAGCGTCTTCGATAGTTTTACAGATGATTTCTGCGTAAACACTATGTGATTTGTTTGCAATTACAATTTCCATTGCATTGAGTTTTAATTTATAAAAGTTCTTATTTGTTTTTGTTTGAATGTAGAATCGGACGCACCTAAATTCCATAAATAGCGATTACCCCAAAGGGCGAATCGGAAAACTACGGCGTAGATTGTTATTTTTAAAAAGAACCGGAGTTTGTAAGTATGTTTTAGAAGAAATATTCACGATAAAAAAATAAATGGTTAATTACTGTAATAGTTTAATTTGTTACTAATAAAATATTAGCGACGATTATTGCGTAAGCGCAAACTGGGGGCTATTGTAGTACGTAATTTATTTTTTTTTGAAGTAATCATACGGCTAAAGTATATTTTTTTTTAAAGGTATCATTAAAAGTGCGTCGCTTTTTTATCAGTTTTATCAAATTTAAACAAAATTGGTTTCTGAGTTGTAAATTAATTAAAATAAGGGTCAAATAATCCTTTTTTGATAATGATGAAATAGAAAGAGAGGTTCTCGTCTTATTGTTTAGCTTTTTATTTTATATCATAAATACAATTCATCCTAAAAAAAGCACAACTCGGTATTCTTTAATTTTAAAATGCTTAATGAGATTGCATCTTTGTGCTATCAATAACAATAAAAAAAATAATATGAAATTTTTAGTATCAATTTTAATGGGAATAATGTTATTCATTTCGAATGCTATCATTGCTCAAAATAAGACAACGATTACTGCAACTGTCGTCAATGTAACTTCAGATTCTGGTAAAGTAAGTTTTGCTTTATATGACAAAATAAATTTTAGAATGAAACCAATACAAGGTGTAAAATCAAAAATTGTAGACGGAAAAAGTATCGTTATTTTTAAAAATGTTGCTGCTGGAGAATACGCAGTTATTTGTTATCATGATAAAAATGATAATGATAAAATGGACTTTCAATCCAATGGAATGCCTTTAGAGGCTTATGGCGCTTCTAATAATGTTATGAATTTTGGTCCTCCAATATTTGAGGATGCAAAGTTTATGGTTTCTGATAAAAATGTATCTTTAGAGATTAAATTTTAGTAAAAAATAATATTGAATATGAATTCTAATAGTAGTGTAGCCAAAAGACAGTTTAAAGAAGGAGTAATCGTTAGTCTAAAAATTACGCTCATCTTTGCGTTATTATTCACATTAATTAATCAAAATTTTTCTTTAAAAGCTATTGGTTATACGCTCTTAATATCTGCAATGTATTCTTTTGGATTAGGACTTGCACAGGGTATTATTAATGATTATTTAAGTAATAAATGGGATTGGATCGAGCATACGAACACAAGGATTTGGGCAGGTATCATCACAACCGTTTTGTACACAGTCCCTGTTGTTTTACTAATAAATTATGTAAATTTTATAGTAATTTCTGGTAATAATACCGATCGTTTTTTTACAGGAGCATATCTTTGGCAACACGTTTTTTACATCATTCTTTCTTTAGGAATCTCTGCATTTATACATGCAAGAGGATTTATGATTCAATGGAAGAATTCTGTAAAACAAGAAAGTACAAAACAAGAAATTGTAGCCAAAACAGAAACAGCAAAGTTTGAATCTTTAAAGAATCAATTAGATCCGCATTTTCTATTTAATAGCTTAAATGTATTAACGAGTTTAATTGGTGAGAATCCTTCGCAAGCAGAAAGATTTACAACAAAATTATCTAAAGTTTACAGATATGTTTTAGAACAAAGAAATAAAGATTTAGTGCCAATTGAAGAAGAGTTAAAATTTGCAAAAACCTATATGGAGTTGTTGGGAATGCGTTTTGAAGATGCTGTGAAATTTAACATTCCAGATTCAATCAGTAATGATGCATTAAAAATTGTACCACTTTCTTTACAGCTTTTGTTAGAAAATGCAGTAAAGCACAACGTCGTTTCATCTTCGAAACCATTAACGATAAATATCTATGAAGAAGGTAATTATTTAATCATAGAAAACAACATTAACCCGAAAGAAGCAATCGGGAAAAGCACCAAAGTTGGTTTGCAAAATATTGCTGATAGGTATGGGTTAATTACAGATAAAGGTGTTAAAATAGAAAACAATAACAAAACATTTAAGGTGAGTTTACCTCTCTTATATAAAATGAATAATATGATGTATACAGACGATTTAGAGAATAGTAAATATGTAAGAGCACTGGAAAGGGTAGAGAAATTAAAAGAATTTTATCAAAACTTGGCCTCTTATTGTATCGTAATTCCGTTTTTAATTTTCATCAATTTAAGATTTTCACCTGGCTTTTACTGGTTCTGGTTTCCAATATTTGGATGGGGAATGGGGTTGGCTTTTCATTTCTTAGAAGTAAATAATTATAATATTTTCTTAGGAAAAAACTGGGAAGATAGAAAGATTAAAGAAATAATGAAAGAGGATAAAAACTAGAAATAAGATGGAAAAAGAATTTACAACAGCCCAAAAATACATACTAGCAAAAAAGCGAGTAGAAAAAATAAAGGGATTTTACACGCATCTAACTATTTACTGTTTTGTGATACCAATTATCATTTTTGCAAATCTAAAGTTTGAACCACATTTTCATTGGTTTTGGTTCTCTTTACTCGGGTGGGGAATAGGTGTTATAGCTCATTGGTTTTCTGTTTTTGGATTTAATTTATTAGGTTTCGGTAAAAACTGGGAAGACAGAAAGATTAAAAAAATAATGGAAGAACAACCTAAAGAAATATAATAATTATGGATAATAAGTTTAGACAAGAAGATAGTTTTATAAGAGCTAAAAAGAGAGTGAAAGCAATTAAAGGATTTTATATTCACTTAATCGTTTACATTTTAGTAAACATTTTTATAAGTGGAATTATTATATTTGGATTAATGAAAAGTGGTTATAGTTTTGAAGATGCTTTTTCTCATTTTGGAGTTTATTCTACATGGGTTTTTTGGGGAATAGGAATGTTTTTTCACTGGTTGGGCGTTTTCGGATCTACCGCATTCTTTGGTCAAAATTGGGAGCAAAAGCAGCTAGAAAAATACATGGACGATACTAAATTTTAATGATGAAATCTGACAATTATTTACAAGAACAAAAGTATATTAGAGCTAAAAAAAGAATAGAAGAATTAAAAGGATATTATTGGCATTTAGCTATATATGTTGTTATAAATCTATTTTTAAGCGGCGCTCAAGTTGTAGACGGAATTTCTGAGAATAAATCCTTTATAGAAATATTTTCTGATTTTGGTATCTACGGAGTTTGGATTATGTGGGGTATCGGTTTGGTCTTTCACACACTAAAAGTTTTTGGGTTTCCTTTTTTTATGGGGAAAAACTGGGAAGAGCGTAAAATAAAAGAATACATGAATAATAAAAGATAATTTATATGGAATCTAATATTAAAGAGAGTTCATACGAACAAGCAGAAAACAGCGTAAAAAAAATTAGAGATTTTTACAATCATTTACAAATATTTGTAATTATAATGGCACCTATTTTACTATTTTCTAATGCTATAATTGGTTTTTTTGAAAGCTATATTGATAATGGAAATACTTTAGAATGGGTGAAAGTAAATATTTGGATAAATGCATTATTGTGGTTTATTGGTGTCGCTATTCATGGTCTTTTTGTTTTTAAGGATAAGGTTAACTTTATAGACAAATGGGAAAAGAACAAAGTAGCTGAATTTATGAATAAAAAGGATTAAAATGATAGAGCAGAAAACGCAATCAGAAAAATACGCAAGAGCTCAAAAGAGAGTTACTGAAATTAAAAAATTTTACAAACATTTAGCTTTTTATTTACTGATTAATTTTTTGTTTATAGGGAGAAGAATATATAGCGACATTTCGCACGGAGATTTTTTTTTAGAAGCATTTACAGACATCGATAATTATAATTTTTTCTTTTGGTGGGGCGTCTTTTTAATATTTCATGCGGCAAAAGTATTTGGTTTTCCAAACTTATTTAATAAAGATTGGGAAGAGAGAAAGGTTAAAGAGTATATGAATAAAAAGGATTTAAATTAGGATGACTGTAATTATTATAGAAGACGAGAAACCGGC
>JBNMNZ010000170.1:0-4523 GCA_051276605.1 Polaribacter sp.
CTTCAGAATCCATTTCAATATTACCTGTAAATTCTCCACGCCAAACCCAAATTTGAGGCTTTACCATCACTTTCACCTCATTCTTTTGAAACTCATTTGCATATTGCAGCAAGCCACTCTTGGTTTCACCAAACCATTGTCTGTTTGTATTATGTGTTATTTTAGGCGAAGACAATTCTTTTATAAAACCAAAAGGCATCAATGCTACATAATTGCTTTGTGCTTTTAAAACTGAATTTATGTGCGTTGTATCAATTTTATCTCTTGATGCAACAAAACTTAATCCGTTAATTTTTTTAGTTTGACTCTTACAGGATAATTGTAACAAAAGGAAGAGCAAAAAAAGGAGTTTGGCTATTTTCATAAATCTCCTCTAAAATACTTCTTTTTACTAAAACAAAACTCTTAAATTAATATTAAAACTTTAACTTAAACCAGTGTTATTTCCTCAGATAAATTTGTTGTATTAGATCTACAAAATGGTGCATAAACCCTAAATTAATAGATTAGATAGAAAAATTGCAATACTTTTTATAAGTTGCCACTTTATTACTGAAGCAAATGATGACAAACCAAGTCATACAAAACCTTTTTCTTTACTATAATTAGATACAGAAGTTGCTTTTAAAAGGCATCCTTTTTATTTATACTAAATCTAAATTAGATTTCAATTTTAAGTTCTTAACTTTCGCTTCGACTCAAGAGCAAGAATACATCAACTATGGAACATATTGTTATTATTGGAAATGGAATTTCAGGAGTTACTGCGGCAAGGCATATCAGAAAAAATTCTGATAAAAGAATCACGCTAGTTTCCGCTGAAAACAAATACTTTTTTTCTAGAACTGCACTCATGTATGTGTATATGGGACATCTAACTTTTAAGCACACACAACCTTATGAAAATTGGTTTTGGGACAAAAACAGTATTGATCTAAAAGAAGGTTTTGTAAACAAGATACATACGGAAACAAAAACGTTAGAATTTAAAGATTCTTCTTCACTTTCTTATGATAAACTAATTATTGCAACGGGTTCTAAGCCTAATAAATTCGGTTGGCCAGGTCAAGATTTAGGTGGGGTTATGGGCATGTATCATAAACAAGATTTAGAAAATCTAGAAAAATATGCTCCAAATAGAGAGGTTTGTAAAAGGGCGGTAATTGTTGGTGGTGGATTAATCGGAATTGAATTGGCAGAAATGTTAAGAAGTAGAAAAATTTCAGTTACTTTTTTAGTGCGTGAAGCTAGTTTCTGGAATGGAGTTTTACCCGCACAAGAATCCAAAATGATTAATAATCATATTAAAGAACATCATATAGATTTACGTTTAAACACCAATCTAAAAGAAATAAAAGCAGATGAAAACGGCAACGTCAAATCAATAATTATTGAAGAAACTGGGGAGGAAATTTTCTGTAATGTTGTTGGATTAACTGCTGGTGTAACACCAAATATCAATTTTATTAAAGATTCTGGAATCCTATTAGGTCGTGGTGTAAAAGTAAATCGTTATTTAGAAACCAACATTGCCGATGTCTATGCTATTGGTGATTGTGCCGAACAACACGAAGCTATTGGACAAAGAAGAAATATTGAAGCCGTTTGGTATACGGGAAGAATGATGGGCGAAACGCTAGCACAAACCATTTGCGGCAATAAAACCGAATACAAACCAGGACATTGGTTTAATTCCGCCAAATTTTTAGACATAGAATATCAAACCTATGGTTGGGTTTTTAGTGAACGAAGTAAAAAAGAAAATGAGGCTTATTTTCAATGGCAACATCCAAAAGACAACAAATGTATTACCATTTCTTATAATGTAAATACCCGTAAATTTTTAGGGATAAATACCTTCGGAATTAGAATGCGTCATGAAATTTTTGATACATGGCTAACTGAAAATCAATCTATAGAATTTGTTTTAGAATATTTAACAGATGCTAATTTTGATCCTGAATTTTACAAATTACATGAAGCTGAAATTTTATCAAAATTTAATCAAGAGAATAATACAAACATCCACTTAAAGAAGAAAAGTTGGAAACGAATATTTAGTCTTTAAATGAGATTAAGCAAAAATAAAAATATTTCTATTAAAACTTATAACATAAAATTATCATTGTGAAATTAATAAAACAATCAGGTTTACTCATTTTTTTAATAGGATTAGCCTTCTTTATTGGAACTATTTTTACAGGTTCATTTAGTTTAACCCCGCAAGAATTAGATACTTTTATTATCGAAAAAGGGTATAAAAGTGAAGTCATCAAAGACGAACTTGCTAAAGCGATTGTCAACAAAGAAAATTTAAATATTTTTACTTTTTCTAGTAAAGTAATCACTGCCTTTGAAACATCCAACAAGCATTATGATGCATTAATTGCAACATATAATGCTGAAAAAAATTGGACTAAAAAAGGACAACAATATCAATATAAAATCTCGGGCAAACTACGAAGCAAAAGTTTTACACTTGCAAAAAAAGCAGGGAAAGGTTTCGCTCCAGATAACACAGCATTAGCTTGGTTTTTAACCTTTGGTTTGGGTATTATTGGTGCACTATTATATATCGTTCCTGATGTTGTTTTACTAGGCAAACCAGGAATTAAAAACGACGGAATATTTTTAAACGCAGCTACAAATCGCGGTTGGATTGGTTGGTTTGCTTTTATCTTTTTAGTGACTTTTTATATACTACTTTATTTCTATCCAGATTTTATCGTTAACTGGGTATACTTAGTCGATCCGATTAGTAAATCTATTAGCAAAAATCCTGCAAGTCAGTGGTTTTTATATGGTTTTCTATATTGCACGGTTATGAGTGTTATGGCAGTGAGAATGTACATAAAATACCGTAATAATAAATATCAGATTTTAAGAACTACTTCTGTTTTGTTCTTTCAAATTGTATTTGCTTTTTTAATTCCTGAAATATTAGTTCGTTTTGATAAACCCTGGTACGACTTTAAAAATGCGTTTCCTTTAGACTATGATTTTTTCTTTAGATGGAATTTAGACGAGCTACTTGCTAGTGGCACATTTGGTCTGTTTATTTTAGTTTGGGGTGTTGTTTTAACAATCGTTGTAGTACCTGTAATGGTCTATTTCTTTGGGAAAAGATGGTACTGTTCTTGGGTTTGTGGTTGTGGTGGATTGGCAGAAACATTAGGAGATCCTTACAGACAATTATCAAGTAAAACGCTACTCTCCTGGAGAGTAGAACGTATTGTAATTCATGCGGTATTAATTTTTGTTTTGGTCATGACAGGTTTTGCTTTGTATACTTTCTTCTCTGGAGCAAATCAAGTAATCGGAATCAAAACACAAACAATTCAAGATATTTATGGTTTTTTAATAGGGTCTATTTTTGCTGGTGTAATTGGTACTGGCTTCTATCCTATTTTTGGAAACCGTGTTTGGTGTCGTTTTGGTTGTCCTTTAGCAGCATATTTAGGCTTTATTCAACGTTTTAAATCTAGATTTAGAATTACAACCAATGGCGGACAATGTATTTCTTGTGGAAACTGTTCTACTTATTGTGAGCAAGGAATTGATGTAAGGGCCTATGCACAAAAAGGTGAAAACATTGTGCGTTCTAGTTGTGTGGGTTGTGGAGTTTGTTCTGCTGTTTGCCCAAGAGGAGTTTTAAAGTTAGAAAATGGCCCTGAAGATGGGAGAATTAATCCTACTGAAATTTTATTAGGAAATGATGTGGATTTAATGGAACTCGTAAATAAAAAATAATTTTACAGTATTGCAAGTTAAATAACGATTGCTAATTAGAATACAACATGTGCTACTGAACTTGTGAAAGCATAAAATAAAATGCGCAATATTTCCCTGAATTACCTTGATTATTTTTTCTGAAAAGAACTATCACAAAACGGTCAAAGAAAAGAAGATAAGTGGCTTTAAAATAATCAAAAAACAGCCTTCTGTAAGTTCTATCAAAAAATAGAACCCTAAAAAACAAGGTCATTTAGTCATAAAATATTGTTATTTTTACGGCATAAATATCAATTTAAAAATATTCAAAAGCATAGATTGATAAAAGCGTTCAAATATAAAGAATAGAAAGATTTCTCTTCGTTCAAAGAAGAGAATAATCTAAATGATTTAAGATAAAATGAAGCCTATTATAAAAGTAATTATACCTGCTTATAATGAGCAAGATTCTATTGCAAATGTTGTTAATGACATTCCGAAAATCGTTGATGAAATAATTGTTATTAGTAATAATTCTACAGATAATACAAAAATTAATGCAAAAAATGCAGGTGCTACCGTTTTATCAGAAAATAAAAAAGGGTATGGTTTTGCCTGTTTAAAAGGATTGCAATACATTTCGGAACAAGCTGTAAAACCAGAAATTATTGTTTTTTTAGATGGAGATTATTCTGATTACCCCGAACAATTAACAGAAATTATTGCTCCTATTATTAATGATAATATCGATTTTGTAATTGGTTCACGCGTAAAAAGATTGCGTGAGATTGGCTCTATGACTCCTCAACAAG
>JBNMNZ010000171.1:0-4488 GCA_051276605.1 Polaribacter sp.
GGGATATACAAGATAAAGAATATAGACAAGCTGTAACTGCTGCCGGAACAGGTTGTATGGCTGCTTTAGATGCAGAACGTTATTTAGGAGCTTTAGAGTAAAGCATCTATTATTTTAACAAAAAAAAGAGATTACATTTAATGTAATCTCTTTTTTTTGTTTGTTATTTCTGCGAAGGTAGGAGTCTATAAAGTATTACTCATTTCTTAGGCAGTAGAAGTCTTCTTGAAGTTAATTGAAAAATCATCAGATTTCTAGACGTTTCTTATATCAGAATGACATTTGGAATGATAATGTTTTAAACTGGTACAGAAGCTTTCATTGATTTTCTGTAAGTAAAAGAATTAAAAATATTTCTTTTACCAAAATTATTCATAGATTTTGCATTTACAAACTTTCCGAAAAGTATTTTACTAACGCCAAAGTACTCGTACTTATTTCCGTCTGTAAAAGTAACTTCTAGCAACATACTTTTGTGATGCCAATCTGCAACCTGAAATTCTGTAATTGTTGTTTTATAAGCATCTAAATTAGCTTCCTTTGTTTCTGGAGCAATGCTTACCAAGAAATGGTATCCATCTATAATTTGAGTACTTACTGTTTCCGCCTCCTCTTTTTTAACTTCGTCTTGAAATTTATCTGGATGCCATTCTTTAACCAAGCCTCTGTAAGAAGTTTTTAATTCTTTTAAATTAATAGGGCCTTCTATGTTAAATAATTTTTTATATTCTTTTATACGCTTCATTTAAGTGTTTTCAAATTGCGTGCAAAAGTAGTCTTATTTATTTGATTAAATAAGGATGTGTCTGAATTTAGTTAAAGTATTTTTTAGTTTGGCTATCAGTCTCTTACATATATAAGGAAAGCTGAATTTTTTCTAAAGAAACATAACAGGGAGATTACCGGTGTAATTTTTCTTTTTTATCAATCAATTAAGAATTTATCAAAGTTTTTAATGGCCTGAATAATTATTTTTACAGCTTCAATATAAAAATCAGGATTAATGTTATCGTAAGTATCTGTAGATCTATGATAATCTTTATGGTCTTCTACACCAAAATAAATAAACGGTATATTCTCTTCATGAAAAAACCTGTGGTCAGATGAAAAAGTCCAGTCAGATTGTTCTTTATTCTCAGGGTCATCATGTCCAAATAGTAAATCAATTTTATTAGATCTTATTCTTTCTAAGGGTTTTCTTAAATTAGGATAATGAAACAATCCACTAGCAAATAACTCTGGATAATAATCATTGTGAGCTATCATATCTAAATTTATATTTAAAACGATATTCTCTTTTTCATTGTAATTTTCCAAAAAATATTCAGCTCCTAAAGAACCAATTTCTTTAGCATCTAAGGCAGCTAAAATTAAATGATGTTTGCATGGGTTTTTTTTAAAATATTCAGCAATTTCAAACAAAGCAGCAACACCTGATGCATTGTCGTCAGCACCATTAAATATTTTTCCACCTTTTATTCCTAAATGATCGAAATGAGCAGTAATTACTATAGATTTATTGATTTCTCCTTTTAACATTCCAATAACATTTCCACCTATTAACGTGGTATCAAGAACATTTGAAAAATTACTCTTAGGTTTTTTTATAGGAAAAACTTCTTGTCTTTTTATTCCTTTAAAAGTATAAGAGAATTCTTGTAGGTATTTTTGGTTTGATACAGTTTGTAAACCAATTTGGGTAAAATTAGCTATAATGATTTTTTGTGCTTTATTATTTCCAAGTGTAGAAAAAGCTCTCCCTTCTAGAGAATCGCTTGAGATAATTTGAATGTTTCTTAGGAGTCTTTCACTATCGATTTCAATAGGCTTAGAACTAGTACAACTTCCATAAAAGATTAAAAAAGCAACAATCCAATAAAAATTAGTTTTCATAGTTTGCGTTTTTAAGGAACAATATATGGCAATTATATATGCAAGTATACGAAAAAGAGACCATTTATTAAAATGATCTCTTTAAGTGAATAATTGAATTTTAAAAGTTTAACGGTCTTTTTAACTATTTTTAAAAGCAATATTTGTTTTCAGCTTTTAGCTTTTCTGCTATTTGATTTCTTAAGTTAATTACATTAGGATAATTTGCATATTTTGTAAAACGCTTTAATCCCATTAATAACATTCTTTGTTCATCACCTTCTGCAAAAGAAATAATACCTTCTCTACCATTTTTAGCAATGATTTCTAAAGCATTATATAAATATAACCTTGCCATTGCAATTTGGCCTTCTTGTTTATCTTCACCAAAACGTTTTACGTTTTTTTCTGTACGTAACAATGTAGATTCAGCGATATATACTTCATTTAAAATATTAGCAGCAGCCATTAATAATTGTTGGTGATCTTCTAAATCTGATCCATATTTCTGAATTGCAGAACCCGCAACCATTAAAAACACTTTCTTCAAATTTGCAATAACTTCTTTCTCTTCTGCAAATAATTCTGAATAATCTGGAGTTTCAAAAGAAGGAATCCCCATTAATTCATTTGCTACAGCAGTTGCAGGACCTAGTAAATCTACATGTCCTTTCATTGCTTTTTTTACTAACATACCTACAGAAAGCATTCTGTTAATTTCATTAGTACCTTCATAAATACGAGCAATCCGTGCATCTCTCCAAGCAGCTTCCATTGGTGTTTCCTCAGAAAAGCCCATTCCTCCAAAAATTTGAATTCCTTCATCTGCACAAGCTTGTACATCTTCAGAAACGGCAACTTTTAAAATAGAACATTCAATAGCATATTCCTCTACACCTTTTAATTCAGCATCTTGATGAGAGTTTCCTTCGGATATTCTCATCGCAATTCTATCTTCAATGTTTTTTGCAGCTCTGTAACTAGCAGATTCACCTGCATAGGTATTGGTAGCCATTTCTGCTAATTTTGCTTTAATAGCTCCAAAATCGGCAATAGGAGTCTTAAATTGTTTACGTTCAGTTGCATATTTTAAAGCAGTATCTAAAATTCTTCTTTGAGAATCTAAACAAGCTGCAGCTAATTTAATACGCCCAACATTTAAGGCATTTACAGCAATTTTAAATCCACCACCTCTTATAGATAGCATATTTTCTGCAGGAACAACAGTATCGTTAAAAAATACCTGACGCGTAGAACTTGCGCGAATTCCTAATTTATGTTCTTCTTCACCTAGGACAATACCATTTGGATTCGCAGCATCATATTCAACGATAAAACCAGTAATATTTTTATCATTTTCTATTCGAGCAAAAACGATCATCAAATTACAGAAACCTGCATTTGAAATCCACATTTTTTGTCCGTTAATCTTGTATGATTTTCCATCCGCAGAAATCTCTGCCATTGTTTTACCAGAATTAGCATCAGATCCTGCTCCTGGTTCTGTTAAACAGTAAGCACCCATCCATTCTCCTGTTGCTAATTTAGGAACGTACTTTTGCTTTTGTTCTTCTGTACCGTATAAAGTAATTGGCATTGTACCAATTCCTGTATGCGCACCAAAAGCTGTACTTAAAGATCCATTTCCACTAGAAACGTATTCACAGGTAATCATTGTTGAAACAAATCCCATTCCCATTCCTCCATATTCTTCAGGAACAGCGACACCTAAAAAGCCAAGTTCCCCTGCTTTTTTCATCACTTCTTCTGTTAAGGCGTAATCTTTCGCTTCAAAACGATCTCTATGAGCAATAACTTCGCGCTCGTTAAACTCTTTAACGGCTTCTTTCATCATTATTTGTTCTTCTGAAAAATCTTCAGGAGTAAAAATGTCTTCACAGTTTGTTTCTTTTACAAGGAATTGACCACCTCTTAAGATCTCTTTATTTATTGTTTCCATTTTATATTAGTTTAGAAGTTAGTTTAAAAATTCGAAAATACCTGCAGCACCTTGTCCAGTTCCAACACACATGGTGACCATTCCGTATTTATTTTTCATTTCTCTTTTGCGCATTTCGTCAAATAATTGAACAGATAATTTTGCACCTGTGCAACCTAAAGGATGTCCTAAAGCTATCGCCCCACCATTTACATTGATAATATCTTTGTCTAAACCTAACTCACGAATTACAGCTAATGATTGAGAGGCAAATGCTTCATTTAACTCGATTAAATCAATATCACTTTGTTGTAAACCAGCTTGTTTTAATGCTTTTGGAATTGCAGCAACTGGCCCAATACCCATAATTCTTGGAGGTACACCTGCGGCAGCATAACTGACCATTCTTGCAATTGGTTCTAGATTTAATTCTTTCACCATATCTTCGCCCATAACCAAAACAAAAGCAGCACCGTCACTCATTTGAGATGAATTCCCTGCTGTTACACTTCCATCAGCAGCAAAAACAGGACGTAATCTTGATAAACCTGCTAAATTTGATCCCATACGTGGACCTTCATCTTTATTTACAGTATAAGATTTCGTTGCTTTCTTTCCGTTTGCATCTACAAAAGTTTGATTTACATTTATAGGGACAATTTGAGATTGAAAACGAC
>JBNMNZ010000172.1:0-4487 GCA_051276605.1 Polaribacter sp.
TTAGATACTCCAATATTTCAAAAGTACCTTCAAATAAATGATTATAATCTGGTAAACATTCAATATAATCAATTGCCAGAATGTCAATTAAATCGTCTGATATTTCATAATTTATGGCATCAAAGGCTGTTTTTAATCGTTGATATCTTAACTCTTCCTTGTTTATTTTTTCTTCTCTATATAATTTCCAATATTCTATATTTAAAGGTTTATAAATTTTTAGAAAACCTGATAGATCCGTTTTAATTGTATGTTTAAAAAATATTTTCTCGAAAGTTAGATCAGAGTTTTTTTCAAAATCCCAAAGGGTGTGATCTAAGTCAAAAAATACGTGTTTTATTCCTTCCATTTAAGTTATATTTGAATCCTATTTTTAAGTAAGTAATATGCAACTATTTTCTTTTTTAAAAAAGGAGTTTGTAAAAAATGTATTAACATTAATTACAGGTTCTACTTTAAGCCAAATTATCATATATGGCTCTATTTTGTTGCTAACAAGACTTTTTTCTACAGAACTTTTTGGCATTTATACTTTATTCTCTTCCTCTATTTTAGTTTTAAAGCCAATTAGCTCTTTACAATATGAATTGGCCATAGTTTTACCAAAAAAAGATGAAGAAGCTGTGAATGTTTTTATATTATCTCTAATTATTATTCTAATTTTAAGTGTGTGTTCTTTTATTCTCATCGTACTCTTTAAACAAGAAATTTTATCTTTTTTTGAAATAGAAAAGTTATCCTTTTTTATTTATTTCCTTCCGTTAAGTACGTTACTTTTTGGTTTTATCAACTCCTTAAATTATTGGAATAATAGAACCAAAATGTTTAAACATATTGCCAGTGGACATATCGTTAAATCATCTATAATGAGTGCTGGCCAAATAACAACAGGCTTTAGCAGTATGAATAGTTTGGGTTTAATACCTGGTATGCTATTAGGTCAATTTTTTCAACTTATATTTCTTTTAAAAAAATCTTTAAAATCAATTTTTTTATTGAGAGATGAAGTCTCCTTTCAAAAAATGTTTTTTTTAGCAAGAAAATATAAAGACATTCCTTTTTTTAACACGCTTATCAATTTTTTAAATACTCTTTCTAATGAAATACCGGTTTATATGATGACCAAATATTTTGGACTTTCTGCAGCTGGTATTTATGGTTTAGCAATAAAAGTAGGAAAAGCACCTAGCGGTATCATACAAGAATCTATTAGTCAAGTATTTTTTAATAAAGCCAGCGAAAAATTTAATAATGAAGAAGATTTACAAGGAATTGTAAAAAAAACTTGTTTCAGCTTATTTAAAATTTCTTTCCTAGTATTTATCCCATTATTAGCGATCTCTTTTTTTCTTGATATTATTTTTGGAGAGGAATGGTATGAGGTTGGTACTTATTTAAGAATTTTATTACCGTGGTTATTTATCATGTTTTTAAGTTCGCCAATAACTTCATTAATTGTAATTTTAAACAAACAAAAAGTCATTCTTGTATACGATGTTTGCCTATTAATCATTCGTTTTTTAGCATTTTATGCTGGCTATTATTTTTATAATGACATCATTATATCCCTTATTTTATTTTCTGTTGTGGGTGTCTTTTTTAATATCTTTATTCTCATATATTTCTTTAAGATTTCTAAAACCGAAAGCAAAAAAAGAACGGCTTACAAATAATTTATGAAGGTAACATTTACAGGAGATATAAGCATAACAGGTTCATTTGCTGATAAAGTTGCCTCTAATTCAGAGATTTTTTCAGACACTTTTTTATCTGATTTAAAAAAAGCTGATTTTGTTGTTGGTAATTTAGAAGGACCAACAACAAAATCAAAAAATATTTTCAATTACAATACACCACTAAAAAGCCCTGTAAATACAATCAATTACCTGCATCAAAGAAATATTTCTGTCTTTAATTTAGCAAATAATCACATACTAGATTTTGGTGAATTAGGCTTAAAAAAAACATTAGCGAAAATTAAAGTTGAAGATTGTGCTTCTTTTGGAGCCGCACTCACTAAAGAAAAATCTATATCTCCTGAAATTATTCATAAAAACGGAATTTCTATTGCTTTATTCGGAATCACGAAATGTACGCCAACAAAAATAAATAACGCACAACTTTTTTCTTCTGATCATCATTTAACCCTAAAAAAACAACTTAAAAGCTATAAAAATAAAGTCGATTTTATGATTGTGAATTTTCATGGCGGGGAAGAATTTAGTTTATATCCTTCGCCTGTAAAAAGAAAATTTCTAAAAAAAATTGCGGCATTAGAAGAAGTTAATTGTGTAATTGCGCATCATTCGCATACCTTACAAGGATATGAAAAATATAAAAATACCTATATTTTTTATTCGTTAGGAAACTTTATTTTTGATATTCCTAATCATAAACCTTATCCAGAAACAAACAATAGTGCATTGTTAAATTTATACTTCACTAAAAGTAATTTTACTTTTAGTTTCACTCCTTTTCGAATTGATGAAGGCAAGATAAACTCAATAAATCAAGAAATTTTTCAACATAAATTTAGTGATTTGTGTAACTTTTCTAATCACAAAAAGAAATGGCAAAAAGAAGCTTTTAGAATATTATTCAGAAAAGAAAACCCGAAATTAAAGCATACCTTAAAGGATTCAACTTCTTTACAAAACAAATCTTTTTTATCGGTTATACGGTCTAAAAAATTTCATAAAAAAACCTTTGCTATTTTAAAAGACGAATACCAATTTTCGCTGTATTTTCATGCAATTATTTATAAAATAAAAAAGAAATTTGCCCTATGAAAATTGACTTAAAACACAACCTTGGCTTTTCTTGGTTTAAAAATAACAGAGTTACTTTTAAAGGATATTTTTATGAGAATACAGTTTTTTATAAAGAAGAAGCTGCGGTAAGCTACTTATACAAACTTTATACAACAGAAGTTTTTTTTAAAACACTCAATCAATTAAATGGCGTTTATACCATTATTATTTCTTTTGAAAACACTACATACATAATTGCGGATACGACCAGATCTTTTCCTTTATTTTACACTTCTTTTAACAATCAATTATATGTTTGTGATGACATTATACATCTTAAAGAAACTTTACCTTTATATGAATTTGACGCACTTTCTGAAATAGAGTTAAAATCTTCTTTACACACCTATGGCAAAAGAACATTGCTCAAAAATGTTTATCAAGTGCAATCTGATGAATGTTTACGTATTGAAAACAACACCATAATAGAAAATAGTTTTCTGTTTTCATACGCCATTAGTAATGAAAGTACATTACCCTATAAAAATTTAAAAACTGCAGCAATTACTGTTTTTGACAATAGTTTTAAAAGACTTGCAACTTCTTTACAAAATAGAACCGCAGTTATTCCTCTAAGCGCTGGGTTTGATTCTAGATTAATTGCAACTCAATTAAAAAAACTCAACTATAAAAATGTAATCTGCTATACCTACGGAAAAAAAGATAGTTTTGAAATAGAAAACTCAAAGAAGGTTGCGAAAACACTTGGTTTTAAATGGTACTTTATTGAATACACAAAAGACTTAATTGCTGATTTTATCAATCAAGAAGAATTTAAAAACTATGCACATTTTGCCGGAAAATTATCTTCCACGCCAAATATGCAAGAGTTCTTTGCCGTTAAATACCTAAAAGAAAACAAATTAATTCCTGAAGACTCAATTTTCATACCTGGTTATGCAGGAGATTTGTTAGGCGGAAGTCAGTTTTTAAAAGTAATTCCTAAAAACCTAAAGAGTAGCGAAATTGTTGATTTAATCATCAAAGAAAAGTTAAACAATGGCACACTTACAAAATTGAATAAAAAATCAATTCGAAAAGAATTAGAAAATAGTTTGTTCAACTTCGATAAAAATTATTTGGAAAAAGTACCCTCTTCTGTTTTTGAAGATTTTGACCTCAAAGAAAAAATTGCCAAATATATTTTTAACTCTGCTAATTTTTATACTTATTTTGGTTTTGAGCATCGTTTTCCTTTTTGGGATAAAGAAACTTTACACTTCTTTAAAAGTGTTCCTGTAAAATATAAAACAATGAAAACATTGTTTGATGACGTTTTAATCAACCATTATTTTAAGACTGAAAACGTTTATTTTGAAAATGAAATGCAACCATCGGAACAAGAAGTTTTTACTCAAAAAATAAAAAATAAGATAAAACCAATTATACCTACTTTTATAAAACAGAAACTCTTAAAAAAGAATGATTGGAATAACTATGAAACTATTACAAATAAAATGCTAGTTTCTTTAGAAATGAATGACATTAAACATGACTTTAAGTCAGAGAGTTATAATGACATCATAGCACAATGGTATTTATATTTCTCTAAAAACAAGATAAATTAAATGATTAAAAAAATAGATTTTCTTTTCTTTGGATGGATTGTTCATTTGTTTTATCCTGAATATTACAGACCTAAATATGGCTATCAACGTTATTATATTTTATTTTTCC
>JBNMNZ010000173.1:0-4462 GCA_051276605.1 Polaribacter sp.
CCACAGGTGTTAATTACAACAATGTTACCATCATCTTCAGGATCTTCATGAACAACGTTTTTACCATTGGCTTTTAACTGCCCCATTAAAACTTCAGAATCATAAATATTCTTTGAACAACCTAAAGTAACAACATTAATCTTGTTTTTTTTGATGGTTTTTGTACGCATATTTGTAGCTTTTTACCCTTAACTATTTGCTTTGAGCAGTATATTTTTATAAATTTTTGTTCTGATTCTGTAAAAAATCAAAACAGGTGCAAAAATAGTGCTTTTTAAATGATTGGTATTCTTTCTATTGATAGTTTTTAGGCATTTTTCTCACTTTTGTTAATTGTTCAAATGCATGGCCTATTTCTAATAATTTTCTTTCTGAAAAAGGAGTCCCAATAAACGTTAAACTCATAGGCTCTCCAGATTTTTTATATCCCATTGGCACGGTAAGTGTTGGATATTTTGCTACAGCAGCAATACCAGAATGGTAGTTATTGATAGACAAAATAGCGTCTAAATTTTCAGTTTTTAAGGCTTGTAAATACTTTTTACTCTCAGTACTTAATCTATTTTTTATAACTTCTAATTCTTTTAAGTTTGTTTTGTCTTTTATAATTCCATCAAATAGCTGTTGCCCATAAGGTGCTCTTAAAACAGAATCTTTTAAATTAAAAAGCACCACCTCTTTCACCGATTTTACCGTGATGTTTTTAGCTGCAAATTCTGATAAATATTTAGGTAAATCGTATTTCATATCGATATTTAACAAGGTTATAAAACCATCAAAAGAAATTTCTGAAGGTGTAATTTCTACAATTTCAACACCCTCCTTTTTTAATTTTTCTACAGTTACAGCATAAATAGAATCTGATAAAAGTGGTTTTAAAACGCCTAATCTTCTATCCTTCAGATTTTGTGAAAATCCGTTTTGAAAATAATCTTGTGCTATTTTTTTTGAAGCAAAATCATTTTTATCATACCCTCTCATTGCATTTATGAAAATTGCATTGTCAATTACATTTTTTGTCATGGGACCTGGGGTGTCTAATGTAGATGAAATAGGAACAATTCCTGTTCTACTTAAAACTCCTATTGTAGGTTTTAAACCAACAACAGAATTTAAACTTGAAGGTGAAGTAATTGAACCTGAAGTTTCTGTGCCAACTGCTGCAACTGCAAAATTGGCTGCTACGGTAACACCACTTCCAGCAGAACTTCCACCCGTTTCAAGCACTCCTCTTCCATACGGGTTTAAAGTTTGTCCGCCAACTGCAGAATATCCTAATGGACAACCTGAACAAAAGAAATATGCCCATTCACTTAAATTTACTTTCCCTAAAATAAGGGCGCCCTTTTCACGTAATTTTTCCACAATAAAAGCGTCTGCTGTGTTTTTATTTTCTACCAAAGCAATCGCTCCAGCAGTTGTTGGCATATCTTTGGTGTTGATGTTGTCTTTCAAAAAAACTGGCATTCCATAAATAGAATACTCAGCATTCTCTTTTTTGTTTTTATCTCGCGCTCTTGCTTCTTTTAAAACATTCGGATTCAAACTAATAATACTATTTAAAGATTTTGTAGAATCACTTTCAAATTTCCTAATTCTATATAAATAAAATAACGTAAGTTTTTCATAAGAAAGACTTCCCGCTTTGATATTTTTTTGAAGTGTAGGAATGTCTTGCTCTAAAATAAATGGTTTTAATGCCATATAATTCTCCTCTGAAAAATATTCTAAATCATTTTCAAAAGGTTTAAAAACAGTATTCATATCTAAATATTTAGATTGAAACAATTTAAATTGCATTCTGTTACTTTTATGATTTTGTTGCTTTTGTAAAGCAATCGTTTCATCATACTTTTTAAAGATAACTGTGAGTTGTTTTTCTTTATTTTCCTGACAGCTGATAAGAAAGTAAATTGAAATAATAAATAATAGAAGTTTTTTCATAATAACATATTTTAATTTTAAAGATGCTGTTTTATATAAACTATCATACAAAAAACAAATATCAAAAAACGGTCTATTAAATACATGAATTTTGTTCCTCAATATATTTGGTTATTAAGGCATACTCATAAACAGGTATATAAATACGCTTAAAAAAAATGAACTTCGTTGACTATTTAGACAAGATATCTTGTCATTGAAGCCGTTAACCAACCCTTCATTCTAAAGCAAAAAAAAACTCCTTTTTTAGGGGTTCTTTTTTATTAAATTTTACAATATTTTACTTAAAAAAAGAATCGACAAACTCATCTTTATTAAACACTTGTAAATCGTCTATTCCTTCTCCTACTCCAATATATTTTACAGGTATTTGAAACTGATCTGAAATTCCAATAACAACGCCGCCTTTTGCTGTACCATCTAACTTGGTAACTGCTAAAGAAGTTACTTCTGTAGCTAATGTAAACTGTTTTGCTTGCTCAAATGCATTTTGCCCAGTAGAACCATCTAAAACTAATAAAACTTCGTGTGGCGCATCTTCTATCACTTTTTGCATTACACGTTTAATTTTAGTCAATTCATTCATTAAATTCACTTTATTATGTAAACGCCCAGCAGTATCTATAATCACAACATCCGCATTTTGAGTAACCGCAGATTTTAAAGTATCAAAAGCAACAGAAGCTGGATCTGACCCCATTTCTTGACGTACAATTGGCACATCTGTTCTATCTGCCCAAACCTGTAGTTGATCTATTGCAGCTGCTCTAAAAGTATCTGCTGCCCCTAAAACAACTTTTAAACCTTGTTTCTTAAACTGACTTGCTAACTTACCAATCGTTGTTGTTTTACCAGCTCCATTTACACCAACAACCATAATTACATAAGGTTTTTTGTTTTCTGGAATTTTAAATTCAGTTTCATTACCAATATTTGTTTTAGATAATAAACCGGCAATTTCTTCACGAAGAATTTTGTTTAGTTCATCTGTACCCACATATTTATCTTTGGCAACTCTTGCTTCTATTCTATCTATAATTTTAAGAGTGGTATCTACGCCAACATCAGAAGCGACAAGAATCTCTTCTAAGTTATCTAAAACATCTTCATCTACTTTAGATTTACCTGCAACTGCTTTTGTGAACTTACCAAAGAAGCTTTCTTTAGACTTTTCTAATCCTTTGTCTAAAGTTTCTTTTTTTTCTTTCGAAAATATATTTTTTAAAAAACTCATTTTTATCTTTTATAGGATATAATAACACGTTAAAAAACATGCCATTTGTTGGGTTAAGCAAATTGCCATTAAAGCTCTCTACATTAGCGATTAACACCATTCTAATATCTGTTGATATTCTTGACCTTTTGTACTGAACTTATTTCAGTATCAAACATTAAGAAGCTGAAACAATTTTAGTTTAAAAAGATCTAGTAAAAAGCGCGTCCTTTAAGAACGCTCAAAAATACGTAATTATAAGGCACAAAAAAAGCTACTTCCTAAATTAGAAAATAGCTTTAATTATTTTATGTTGTAAATATTACTTTTTTGCTAAAAAGGTATCTACTTTTTCTGGTTGCATGATTGATTCTACAAAAGTGTAAGCTCCTGATTTTGGAGATTTTACCATTTTTATAGCTTTACATAATCTTTTCGAAGATGATTGTAACGATGCTACTGTTTTTTTTGCCATTGTATGTGTTTTTTAAATCTATATGCTCTATTCTGAGTTCTAGATATTTTTAATTATTTAATTTCTTTGTGAACAGTCATTTTCTTTAAGATAGAGTTGAATTTTTTTATTTCCATTCTATCTGGAGTATTCTTCTTGTTCTTAGTTGTAATGTATCTAGAAGTACCTCTTTCTCCTGAAGCTTTATGCTCTGTACATTCTAAAATCACCTGAACTCTGTTACCTTTTTTTGCCATCTGTATAAAATTTTAAATGCTTAAGCTTATTTAGTTAAAAATCCGTTAGCTCTCGCTTCTTTTATAACTACAGAAATACCTTTTCTGTTAATATTTTTTAAAGCTGATGCAGATACTTTTAAAGTAATCCATTTATCTTCTTCTGGTATGAAAAAACGCTTGGTCATTAAATTAGCGTCAAACTTTCTTTTGGTTCTATTCATAGCGTGAGAAACATTGTTCCCAACCATTGCTTTTTTTCCTGTTAATTCACAAACTCTAGACATCTTTTCGACAGTATTTATAGTGTTATCTCTAAACGAGGTGCAAATCTACATATAATTCTAATTATGAACAAAACTATTTCATAAATTTTTAAAGAATTTCTTTTTGTAAAATTTCGAGTGATTTACTCACGGTTCTATTGATTACTTTTTCTCTGGGTTGCCCAAAATTAAATTCATGTACGATCTCTTTATCATCTGATATAAAAGCGATATAAACAACACCGACACTTTTATTGTTATGATCTGTTGTTGGACCTGCATTTCCTGTCACTGCAATTGCGCAATCAGTTTGTAGCTTTTCTTTGACTCCTCTTGCCATTTCTATAGC
>JBNMNZ010000174.1:0-4447 GCA_051276605.1 Polaribacter sp.
CATAGAATGGAGTCTGTTGAGGAAATGTGTGATGAAATTGCATTGATTGATAAATCAAATAAAATTTTAGATGGAAAGTTAAATGACATCAAACGTCAGTTTAGGACCCATACTTTTCAAGTAGGATTAAATACATTGAATCCGAAAGAAGTAGAAGCTTCCTTAAAACAAAATTTTGATGTTTTACCTGCGGATTTTAAACTACTAGGAAATGAGTTAACATTAAATGTAAAATTAGGAAAAACCAACTCTGCAAATGAATTATTATCATTTTTAACAAGTAGAGGAGAAGTGCAGCATTTTGTTGAATTGATACCAAATGCAAATGATATTTTTATTCAAGCTATAAATAAAAACAATTAGAAAATGAGCAAATTAAAACTAATTATACAAAGAGAGTTTATTGCTAAGGTTCGTAATAAATCGTTTTTAATTATGACCTTTTTAAGTCCGATATTAATGGTTGGTATGGGAGCCTTGGTTTTTTTCTTGATGAAAAAAAATGACGAAAAAGTTAAGGAAATTGTGTATGTAGATAATTCTGAATTGTTTACGAAAGAAGATTTTAAGGACACTAAAACAATACATTATCAAGATTTTACAGCTTTAGGAATTGAAGAAACTAAAAAGAAAGTGGAAGAAGGAGATTATTATGGCGCTTTAATTATTCCCAAGCAAGATAGTTTAGAAGTTTTAGCAAACGCCATTGAGTTTTATTCAAAAGATTCACCAGGAATGTCTGTTATGAATTCTTTAGAAACTAAAATAGAACGTAAATTAAGAAATGAAAAACTGAATGATTTTGGGATTGATCTTGAAAAAATTAATGCCTCAAAAATTCAGTCAAACGTTAAAATGTTTAATTTCTCAGGAGAGGAATCCTCTAAATTAATAAACGGACTAAAAATTGGTTTGGGTCTAATTGCGGGTTACATGTTAATGATGTTTGTCATGATTTACGGAACCTCTGTAATGAGAAGTGTCATTGAAGAAAAAACTAGTCGAATTGTAGAGATTATCGTTTCATCAGTAAAACCCTTTCAATTAATGTTGGGTAAAATTATTGGAAATGCTTCTGCGGGATTATTACAGTTTTTAATTTGGGGAATTCTGATATTTATAATTACGACAGTCGCATCTTCTATTTTCGGAATTGATATGGTAGAAATGCAAACTGCAAAATTACCAGCAGAACAATTAGAGGCAGCAAAACAGGCTGCAGGCATGGATAAAATGCAATTGATAATTCAAGAAGTTTTAAGATTACCAATTTTAAAAATGTTTGTTTTATTTATATTTTATTTTTTAGGAGGCTATATGTTATACAGTTCAATGTTTGCCGCAGTAGGTGCTGCAGTTGATAATGAAACAGATACACAGCAATTTATGTTGCCAATTATGTTGCCACTAATTTTAGGGGTTTATGTCGGTTTTGCTACTGTAATGAATGACCCTCATGGATCTATAGCTGTTCTCTTTTCACACATTCCATTTACTAGTCCAATCGTAATGTTAATGAGAGTTCCATTTGGTGTTTCTTGGACAGAATTGGCAATTTCTATGACATTATTATTAGTTACTTTTGTATTTATGGTATGGTTAGCCGCTAAAATTTACAGAGTAGGTATTTTAATGTATGGTAAAAAACCAACCTACAAAGATTTATATAAATGGTTAAAATATAAAGGATAAGCCATGAATAAAATTAAAGATTTTTTAAATTATTCTTTTGAAATAAGTGATAAAATTCACTTAGATGTAAAAACAATTCTTTTTCTGATTTTTATTTTATTGCTTACAAACTTCTTATTAAAGACCATAAGAAGAGTGGTAACCAAAAGATTAGATGAAGAAGACAAAGGAAAGTTTAAAGCGATATTTTCATTCTTAAAATATTTTATTTACATCATTGTAGTTATCACTGCTTTAGAATCCTCAGGGATACAAGTAGGTGTTCTTTTAGCAGGTTCTGCAGCTTTGTTAGTGGGTATTGGTTTAGGTCTTCAAACCTTATTCCAGGATATTATATCAGGAATTTTTATTTTATTGGATAAAACACTAAATGTAAATGATATTGTAGAAGTTGATGGAAAAGTTGGCAAGGTTCTTGAAATAAAATTAAGAACTACAATAGCTGTTACAATAGATGATAAAGTATTGATTATACCAAATCATAAATTTTTAACAAATAGTTTGTTTAATTGGACGCAAAACGGAACGACAACGGTAGAAACATTAGATATAGGTGTCGCTTATGGTTCAGATGTTGAGAAAGTTAAAAAAATATTAATAGATGTTGCTAAAGAACATCCAAGAGTTTTAAAAAGTAGAAAACCAGATGTTTTATTTATGGATTTTGCAGATAGTTCATTACAGTTTAGGCTGCGTTTTTCTATAAATGATAGTTATACACATTTGAAAATTAAAAGCGATTTGCGTTTTAAAATTGATAAAAAATTTAGAGAACATAATGTTTCAATTCCTTTTCCACAAAGAGATGTACATATTTTTGGAGAGAAAAGATAAATAATAAAAAGAGGAAATAATATGAGTAAGATATTAGTCATAGAAGATGAAGCATCTATTAGAAGGGTGCTTAAAAAAATTATTTCAGAAGAAAACGATAGCTATCATGTAGAAGAAGCAGAAGATGGTTTGTTAGGCATTGAGATGATAAAAAATAACGACTATGATTTGGTTTTATGTGATATTAAAATGCCAAAAATGGATGGTGTGGAAGTGCTAGAAAAAGCTAAAAAAATAAAGCCAGAAATTCCAATTGTTATGATTTCTGGTCATGGAGATTTAGAGACAGCTGTTAATACAATGCGGTTAGGTGCTTTTGATTATATATCAAAACCGCCAGATTTAAACCGACTTTTAAACACGGTTAGACATGCTCTAGAGAACAAAGATTTAGTTGTTGAAAATAAGCGTTTAAAGAAAAAAGTTAGTAAAAATTATGAAATGATTGGTGAAAGTGTTGCGATTTCTCATATTAAAGGTATGATAGAGAAAGTAGCCGCAACAGATGCAAGAGTTTTAATTACAGGTCCAAATGGAACTGGTAAAGAATTAGTTGCGCATTGGTTGCATGAAAAATCAGATCGTTCTAAAGCATCAATGATTGAAGTGAATTGTGCTGCAATTCCATCAGAATTAATAGAAAGTGAATTATTTGGACACGTAAAAGGTTCTTTTACTGGAGCAAATAAAGATAGAGCAGGTAAATTTGAAGCAGCGAATATGGGTACTATTTTTTTAGATGAAATTGGAGATATGAGCCTTTCTGCACAAGCAAAGGTTTTACGAGCGCTGCAAGAAAGTAGAATTTCTAGAGTAGGTTCCGATAAAGATATTAAAGTAAATGTGCGCGTGGTTGCAGCTACAAATAAAGATTTACAAACAGAAATTGCTGAAGGACGTTTTAGAGAAGATTTATACCATAGATTAGCCGTTATCTTAATTAATGTGCCTGCCTTAAATGAAAGAAGGGAAGATATTCCGTTATTGGTTGAATTTTTTACAAAGAAAATTTCGGAAGCACAAGGAACTCCAAAAAAGACGTTTTCGCCAGAAGCAATAAACCTTTTGAAAAAATATGATTGGACAGGAAACATTCGTGAATTAAGAAATGTGGTAGAGCGTCTAATCATTTTAGGTGAAAAAGAAGTTTCTGCAAATGATATTAAATTATTTGCTAGTAAATAATTGAAATTATATCGTGAAAAGCGAAAGTGAAAAACGAAATAGTGTATTAGAAATAGCAAATAAAAGGGAACAGTTAAAATAAAATAATTAATGTTACATAAAGAAAAGGGAATCAAAACATTTTGATTCCCTTTTCTTGTAAAGTTTTGTCTCTATTATTTTTTAATATCAAATAAATCTAGTTGCATCACCTTTGTCCAAGCAGCCACAAAATCCTTTACAAAACGCTCTTTTGCATCGTCTGCAGCATACACCTCCGCAATAGCTCTTAGTTCTGTGTTTGATCCAAAAATTAAATCGGCTCTTGTTCCTCTATATTTAATAATACCTGTTTTTCTATCTGTTCCTTCAAATAATGTATCATCTTCAGAAGTTGCTTTCCAAGTGGTACTAAAATCTAAAATAGTTACTAAGAAATCATTGGAAAGGGTGCCAACAGTATCTGTGAACACTCCATATTTAGAAGCATCATAATTGGTTCCTAAAGCTCTCATACCAGCAACTAAAACAGTCATTTCTGGAATGCTAAGCGCTAATAATTGAGCCTTATCAATTAATAATTCTTCTGCAGCTAATTTTAAATCTTTTTTAATGAAATTTCTAAATCCGTCAGCTTTTGGTTCTAAATAACCAAAAGAAACTAAATCTGTTTGTTCTTGAGAAGCATCTCCTCTTCCAGAGGTAAAAGGGACAGAAACATTATAGCCTGCATTTTCTATTCCTTTTTCAATACCAA
>JBNMNZ010000175.1:0-4445 GCA_051276605.1 Polaribacter sp.
GTGCAAAAGGCACTCCTTGTGCAACACATTGATCAATGATATTTGCAGAAACCTCTGCTAATCTATAAACGTTTGATTCTCTCGATCTATAATCACCACCTTTTACAGTGTCATAAAATAAACGATAGGTAGAATCTCCATCTCCTTGATAATTTTTTGCTGCGTTAATTCCTCCTTGCGCTGCAATAGAATGCGCTCTTCTAGGTGAATCTTGGTATGCAAATGCTTTTACGTTGTAGCCTAATTCTGCCAACGTTGCAGAAGCAGAACCACCTGCCAAACCTGTTCCTACAACAATAACATCTATGTGACGCTTGTTTGCAGGATTTACAAGGTTGATATGATTTTTATAATCTGTCCATTTATCTTTAATTGGACCTTTTGGTACTTTTGAATCTAAAGCCATAGTTTTATAAGATTAATGGTTAAAGTGATGGTATAATGCAATAAAAATAAACCCTGCTGGAATTATAATTGAATATGCTTTACCAATAGTTTGTAATGTTTTCTTTCTTCCTGCAGTGCCTCCCATTGATTGAAATGCTGATGTAAAACCATGTGCTAAATGCAAGCCTAAAAATATAAAGGAAACCACATAAGCAATCACTCTCACAGGATATGCGAATTTGTGTACCAATTCTTCATGATAACGGAAGCCTTCTAAACCTTCCATCGTTCCAGACCAATCTCCTTGTATAAATTTGGTGTTAATTTCTGGAAACCAAAAATCTACAAAATGTAAACCTATAAAAGCTAGAATTGTTATGCCACTCCAAATCATATTTCTACTCATCCAAGAGGAGTTTGCAGCACCGTTGTTCTTTACATACGCTACTTTTCTAGCTCTAGAATTTCTTAATTCTAGTACAAATCCCATTACAAAGTGAAAAACAACCGCAAAAATTAAAACAGGTTGTAATGCAAATTGAACTACAGGGTTGGTTCCCATAAAGTGGGAAACTTCATTAAAAGTCTCTGGACTTAAAACTGACAAAATATTTATTGATAAATGCTGAAGTAAGAAGAACATTAAAAAAAACGCTGATAACGCCATTGCTACTTTTCTTCCAATTGAAGATTTAAAAAATCCGCTCATTGTATAATTAATTAAAATTTTGACAACAAAAATACGCCTAAAGAGGTTGCATAACAAAAATATTACAACGTTTTAGTAAATATTTAGAATGTGTTTAAATAAGTCTCTTCTTTATGAAGAGCTTGTCGTTGTTAAATTGTCTTTTACTCTGACGGGATTATCATTCCTTCAGCTTTTACAAACAAGTTTGCAGTAATTCGCAGCATAAATAGAAACACAATGAAGTCAGAAAAAAAAATAGGAATAGGAATAATAATTGGAGCAGCCATAGGAATAGCAATTGGAACAACTATAGTGTTAGTTACAAATAATTTTAAGATTGGTATTGGTGTTGGAATGGTTTTAGGAATAGTAATTGGAACTATTTTTAAATTAAAAAAGTATCCTAAGTTAAAATGGACATTAACTTCAATAACAAGTTTACTGGTTATATTTATTATTTTCGGAATATGGTTTTTAAGTTTACTTCCCAAGGAAGAAATGAAAGAAAAGAGGAAAACACAAAAAACAAGTTCAGTTGAAAATCTTTCTTATTTGTCCGAGAATGTTATTTCTAAGCGCGGAAAAATTCTAGCTGTAGTTACCAGTAGCAATACTATGGGAAGCAGAGGAGACAGTACTGGATATGAACTAACAGAGTTATCACGAGCCTATTATGTATTTAAAGCAAATGGTTTTGATGTCGATGTGGCAAGCCCATTAGGAGGCAAACCACCAATTATTATTGATGATGATGATTTGGGAAAATTCGATTACGCATTTTTAAATGATTCCATTGCTCAATACAAAACAAGCCATACAATTGCAATGAATGATGTTGTTGCTGATGATTATGAAGCGGTGTATTTTGTAGGTGGAAAAGGCGCCATGTTCGATTTTCCAGACAATAAAGCAATTCAATCGATAGTTCGCAATTATTATCAATCAGGTAAAGTTGTTGGTGCAGTTTGTCATGGCCCAGCAGCCTTGGTCAATGTAATATTAGACAATGGTCGTCCGTTATTAGAAAATAAAAGGGTAAGTGGTTTTACAAATAAAGAAGAATTACTTTTAATTCCTGATGCAAAAACGATATTCCCTTTTCTTTTACAAGATAAGTTAGCTGCTCAAGGAGCACAATTTAATGAAGGTACAATGTATTTGGAGAAAGTAAGCCATGATAAAAACTTGGTAACAGGACAAAACCCTTGGTCTACATGGCTATTAGCAGAAACCATGATTAAACAATTAGGATATACGCCAAAGTATAGAGAAATTACTGGAGAAGAAAATGCTGTAAAAGTATTGGAAGCTTATGAGAATTACGGATCAGAGAAAGCGAAAGCATTAATTAAGACCTTGGCATCTCAAGAGAATATGCCAATGGCTAGAGATTTCATTGCATCACATAGTATAATTGCTGCTATGCAATTTGATGTAGGTCGATTTTATGGTTTAATTCGTTTGGTGTCTTACGCAAAAAGCACCTCTAAAAACTAGCAATACCTTAAGATGAAAAAAAGAGCCATTAAAATACTTAAAGGATTTTCCCTTTTTATAGGAGCACTATTAATCATAATTACAGCTGCCATTTTATGGCCTATGCTAACGATAGAAGCGCCAAAAAAACATGCAAAAACCTTAATAACTTCAATAGATATAATTGATGTTAAAACTGGAGAAGTTTTAAGAAATAGAGATGTGTTAATTGAAGGAAACCTCATTAAATCAATAGATACATCGGGAATTTTAAAAGTGCCTAAAACAGTATTTGTTATTAATGGTGAAGGAAAATATATGATTCCAGGATTATGGGATATGCATACGCATTCTAATCATCATTCTCCTTGGTTGCATCATCCATTGTACATTGCAAATGGTGTTACAGGAATTAGAGATATGTCTGGAACTTTAGATAAAAAAGATAGTTATTGGGTTGGTAGTAAGGAACGGTTGAAATGGAATAATGATTTATTGAACAATAAAAGAATTACTCCAAGATATGTTTTACAAAGTAGTTATCAAATAGATGGGAAATTATCTGTGCCAAGTGATTCTCCATCGTTTTTTAGATTAGAAAACACAAATGATGTTCCCGAGCTTTTAGCTTTTTATAGAAAAGAGAATGTGGATTTTATTAAGATTTACCAGCAAATAAAACCAGATTCATATAGAAAATTAGCAGCTGAAGCGCCTAAGTACGGAATACATTTAGCAGGACATAAGCCAATGTTTTTAAGTTTAGAAGAAGCAATACATCTAGGGCAAAAAAGCTTTGAACATGGAAGAATCTTTATGTTTGAGTCTTTCCCGAAAGCTGATAGTTTGAAAAACCCTGATAACTGGAAAGAGTTCTATTCTAAATCAAAAAGATCGATAATTTCAGATTATGATGAAAATATAGCAGTTCGCTTGATGGAATTAATGAAAGAAAAAAACGCCTATTGGACACCAACCTTACAAACCTTAAAGTTCGAAGCGAATGCTCACAAAGAACAATTTTCAGACAACCCAAACCTTAAATATGTAACACAGGTAAGAAAGAAATTATGGTGGGGAATTGATGCAAGTAATAACAAAAAAAGAAATGTATCACCCGAAGGGAAAAATGTAAGTAAAGACTTTTATGAAGCAGCAAAAAAACAAATAAAAAAAGCAAGTGATATTGGAGTTCCAATAATGACAGGTACTGATGTAACTGATAGCTATACCTTTGCGGGTTTTAGTGTGCATGATGAATTATATGACTTAACAGAAAGTGGACTATCTAATTTAGAAGTATTGCAAACGGCAACAATTGTTCCTGCTCAATATGCAAATTTACAAACGAGTTACGGTTCAATAGAAATTGGTAAAATGGCTGATTTAATTATTCTAGATGACAATCCTTTAGAAAATATAAACAATACAAAAAAGATACATGCTGTCTTGTTAAATGGTGTTTTATACGATTCTAAAAAAATTAATGAGTTAAAGGAGTTTACAGAATCTATTGCGTCTAGTTTTCATATAAACGTAAAAGCTCTCAAAAGTCTTATTGGTAGTCCGTTAATTAGAGTTCAGTTTGCAGATTAAATGATCAATCGATAAAAATAAATCGTAATATCTATAAATTATTTTAAATGATTAAACCATACATATTACTCATCTTTATATGTTTATTTAATACAACACAGGCACAAGAGCATACTGCTTTAATAGAAGAGTTAAAAGAAACTGTTGCTAGAGAAAATTTAACGGGTGCTGTGTGGTCAACGATTAATAATAACAGGGTTACAACCGGAGCAATTGGTCTAAAAAACGCAGATACTAGAGAGATGTTAGAAGCTGACGATAGGGTGTCAATTGGTTCGGTGACAAAAACTCTAAT
>JBNMNZ010000176.1:0-4430 GCA_051276605.1 Polaribacter sp.
TTCTATTGCTGTTATCTTCATATATACTTTCTTGTATTTTAGGTTTGATTTTACATATTCGCCTTTAATAAAAAAACAGTCTAATAACCCTTAACTATTTTTTCCATTAAAAAACAGGAAGTTTAGTTTGGACTTGTAAAAAAAAGGCAATTATTGAATGGTTTTTAGTAAGCCCAATTAAAGATCTATAGAAAGTTCAATAAGTTTTTTCTGAATACCATAAATTACCATACCAGCGACATTTTTAGAGTTCGTTTTTAACAACAAATTATTTCTGTGACCATCTACAGTTCTATTGCTAATAAAAAGCTTTTCGGCAATTTCATTAGTAGTATACTGATCACAAATTAACTCTAGAATTTCTTTTTCTCTTTTAGACAAAAGGTTTTTGTCTAAGTCACTTTTTACACGTTTCCCACTAGAAGACAATATATTTTCATGTATGGTTTTTATCACAGTATCATCATAATAAAAACCTTTGGTATAAACTTCATTAATGGTTTTTATCATTTCTTTTGGACTCGTGTTTTTTAATAAGTAAGAAGAAGCACCAACATCAATCATATTGGTAATAAATGCTTTTCCTCCATAACTAGTAAGGGCAATAATTTTAATCTTGGGGTATTTTTTATGAACAATTTTTGTGGTTTCAACCCCATTTAAAACAGGCATTTTTAAATCCATTAAAATAATATTAGGAAAAACGGTACTAGATTCAAGTGAATCAATTAATTCTTGTCCATTTTCAGCTTCAAAAAGTATTTCAAAATTCTCTTCTTTTTGTAAAAGAAAAGAAACTCCTTTTGTAAAAAGCAATTCGTCATCTACAATGACTAATTTTATTTTTTTGCTCATAATCTTGAGGATTATATGTTAATAGTTATCTGTATTCCTATATTTAAGTCGCTTTTTATTGTTATTGCTCCTCTTAATAATTCCAATCGGCTGTCAATGTTTTTCATTCCTAGACCTTTTTTGTGTTTAGGATTGTTTTGATTAAAACCGGTACCGTTATCTGTATATTCTATTAGTAATTTTGAATTGTCAATGTTTAAATTTATCAAAATATTTTTCGCTTTTCCATGTCTTATCGAATTGTTAATCAGCTCTTGAAGCACTCTGAAAAGGTGTAATTCATTTTCTTTTTTTAAGTGATTTATTGGATAATTTACAGCATAAGAAATTTGCACTTTTTTACTTGTATTAAAATCGTCAACCAACTCTTCAATAGCAGATTTTAAGCCAAAATTTTCTAAAATTGGAGGCAATAAATCATGCGCAATTTTACGAGCACTTTCTAATGTTCTATTGGTAACATCAATAATACTTTTATTTACCGCGGTATTTTCATTGGTAGATAATTTACCTTCTAACATTAAACTAGAGCTCAAATGAATAACATTTAGTTTAGAACTAATTTCGTCATGTAAATCTTGTGCAATACGTCTGCGTTCATTTTCTTGAGTATGTATCGTTGCAAAAATAATTTCTTTTTGATGTGCTATTTCTGCTGATTTTTTTTCTAGCTCTTTTTCTATAATCTTTTTTCTAGAAAAGAAGAAAAAAACCAATAAAGCCAAGCCCATAAATAATAAAAGTACGACACCAATTATAACAATGGTGATAATCTGATTTTCTTCTGCAAACAATTTTTTCATAGGCAAATCAATTAATGATATATACAAAATTTACTATAGCAAAAGTACTATTTATCGGAAGAAGTTTAAAAGCATTTCAAAAAAAACAGGTATTAATACCTGTTTTTGAATCTATTATCATTTAGATGAAAAACCTTAAACATACATTCATTTTATGCTGACTCTTCAGAGATATTAGCAGGCTTTTTTCTAAAATGTTTATACCATTCTACAAAAATTAAAACTTGATAAACGATATATAAAATAGCATTGGTATACCAAATAAAATTTTTAATTTCAGAAGAGATATTTCCAGTTGTAAAAAGCAACGTACTGCATAAAATATATAAGAAAAACCCAGAAGTAATGTAGATAAATTTTCTTTTTTCTCCGTCAATTCTTTGAATAAAAAATAATAAGCAATACACTATTAAGGGAACAGAAGTCAAAATAATTTCAAAAATATTGAATCGATAATAGTTGCTCGGTTCTAAAAAATAATAAACCCCCAAAGCAAATAATCCGATTCCCAAAAAAATTAAAATCATTCTCTTTTGAAACTTCTTTTGAAGAATTTCTTTATAAAAAAGACTTAGCAAAATAAATTGCCCAATAAAATAATAATGAGATAAAAATAAATTATTAATCCTAATGCTTCTCAAATAACTAGTAGTTAGCTGAATTATTAGAATAGTCAAAAGATAAAAAGTGAATAACTTAAAAGCTATCGACATCGTTCGATAGCTTTTAAAGAAAAAGATAATATTAATTCCAAGTAATAAATGGCCAAAATAAATAAACGCATGTATTAAATCCATTTTTTTTAACCATTTAAAGGACTGTCAGGATCACATAAATCTGGACATGGATCTGTAAAATCATAAATATCACCATCGCCATCATAAGCTACAGTAATCATATCTTTATTATTAGCATCTACTCCTACAATCATTAATTTTTCTACATTATTGTCATCTACTCCTAAATATGCACGTACACTGGCAACTCCAACTTCCGCCAATACTTCTTGTAAATCTATTTTTGGAATGTTAAAGGCTTTACATTCATGGTGTTTGTTGTAAGTTCCTTCTACGTTTCGCCATTTTCTTGCCCATTTTTTTGCTATTTCTAATGGAATTGTGTTGATTTCGGTCATATTTTTTTTTAAGTTATACGTTAATTGAGTTATTAAAACTAAAGAAAAAAATTAATTAACTAGGTATAAATACTTACGTTTAAGATAAAAACAGGTATTTATACCTGTTTTTCAAATTTCGCAAAATATTATTCATATACTACTATGTTTTCAGCTTTTCTGGTTAGATTTTTAAAAAAAGTATATACGACCTTGTGAGTTTATTATACTTTTTCTTCAAATTATGGAGTAATTCTAAAGACTTCCTTTCTTAAAAGGTCTCGGAAACAAAAAGCATTTATTTAATTTATCAAATTGCGATTTAAAACCCCCAAAAAGTTAATTATAAAAACGAGTACAATAAATCCAACAAATTATACCCTCTTAAAACTTTCTGCCAATGCACATGCAGAAACAGCATCAAGTATCGGAATAGATTTAAATGGAGCAACAGCATTTTCCATCGACGCATGGGTAAAATTAAATGGTCTATGTGCTCGTGCATCAATTTTTTCAAAAGCAGTAGTTTTTGATTTTGGTATCGCGGGAGATACTGTGTTTTTTCAGATTCATGGATATCCAGCTGTTCAAACAACTCCAAATGTGAGTGTTCTTGATGATGAAACTTGGCACCATGTGTGTGCTACTTATGCCAATGGACAAGTAAGACTATTTATCGATGGGATCTTTAATGTATTTCAAGGAATAAGTGGTATTGGAGCAACAGGAACTGACCCTTTTTTAATTGGGAATGGACTTCAGTCTTTGGTCAAAAATGTTCGAGTTTACAATGTGCAGTTAGATTCAGATACCGTGTTTTTAAACATGTATAATTCACCAGTGGCTTCTAGTGTAATTTGCTGGTTCGATTTCTCACAAAATCCTCCAAAAGAAACTGGTTCACAAGGTTTGGCAATTACTTTGAAAGATCAAGCCAAAATGATAACAGTATATCCTGCCTTAAAACTTATAGGAACTTCTTATGCAAAGCCTTTACATGATAAAATGGTGAACCCCGGAGGCTATCAATTAGACAGCTATACGGTTCAAACTTGGATTTATGTTACAGATACTTCTGTTTTGGAACAAATGATTTTTATCAATGATGATCTTACGCTAGATAGCGGGATGGGACTTTACCTCGAATACAGTAGCGTTAGTAACGGCTTCCATGTAAAATCACAAAGAGGATCTATAGATATTGCTGCGGATATTCTTACGTCTACTGCTGTAATTCAACCAAACACATGGGTAAATGTAGGAACAACTTTTGATGGGACAACCCTTTCAATTTATATAAATGGAGAACTGGATACTTCAGCTACTTTTGGGCCAATTCAAAATATTCAACTTGTAAGTACATTAGTTATTGGTGCAGCACAATCAGCAGGTGTCCCTAACGGAACTTCTTGTTTTCAAGGCTACATTTCTAGAGTAGATGTATGGGAAACAACACTTTCACCTGTAGAAATAGCCAAATACATGGCTGCTGCTCCAGAAACAACTACAACTGGACTACAAGGACTGTACAGTTTTGATAGTTCTCCTGCCAGAAATTTAGTAAATGGACACCCTATTGGCTTAACTGATGGTGCAGAACTTGATTATCAAATAGGAAATGCGCTGATCACTTCAGGAGATTTTGAATCAGTAACAGA
>JBNMNZ010000177.1:0-4427 GCA_051276605.1 Polaribacter sp.
GGCATGTAAAAATTGGCATGAGTAAAATAGGCAAAAAAGACAGTTACCATTCTATAAAAAAGATAATAAGCAAGCGGAATTCCGAAGAGTATAATAACTAATAAAGCAAAAACTTCTCTCATTAAATAATCTCCTGGATGATGCCTAGTTGCGCTAGTTGCATCTACCGTTGTGTCACTATGATGAACCATGTGAAAGCGCCACATAAAAGGAATTTTATGCAACAAATAATGCACTATATATTGTGCAGAAAAATCTAGTGCCAAAATAGCAATTAACAATTCTATCCAAATTGGTAAATCTATTAAATATAAGAGACCAAATTCATTAGAATTTAGCCAAATAAAAATCCCTAAAGTTAAGACTCCAAAGAGTAAATTTATGCTTAAATCCATCGCAAGAAAAACCATGTTTACACCTGCATGTTTCAATTTTTTGTAATTAAATGATACTAAGGGAATAATTAATTCTACAATCCAATTTGCAGATATACAGATAAAAATCCATACTAATTTTTGCCACGAAGGCATGGTTTCAAAAAAGTTTAAAAAATTTTCCATTTGTAAGATTTGTAATTAGTGGATTGTAAGATAATAAATTAAAAAGAATCTATATAACAATTTAAAACCCCAATAAATTGAGGTTTTAAATTCTGTAAGAATTAATTTTTTAAGCCATAACTTTACTTACCTGAACAGTTGGTTCTGCATTTGTAAAGTTTGGTAAATCTGCTAAAATTTCTGGCGCATTTGGGCCAAATGAGTTTTGAAAAGACTCGATGCTTTCAAAATATATATTACCCATGGCAGCAAAAGTAGCAGGTGCACCTGGAGCAACACCAGCAACTCCTTCTTCTACAGTTGCTCCTTTAATAGCATCTCCTAGTAGTTTAGAAACTAGAGGAATGTGTGTGCTTAAATAATAGTCCATATCAAAAGTCTTTCCTTCTCCTGTTGGATACATCACGCTTAGTTTAATCATACCTGGTTTCATAATTTATAGTTTTTTTTGTTTAGTTTCATAAAGATAAGTAAATTAAACTACTTGTTATAAGGTGATTAGTTTTGTGAACTAGATCCTGTAATTCTAAATATAATGTGCAGGTGCTTTAGAAAATTCGGGTTTTCTTTTTTAATTAATACCTCCTTTTTTTCTTGATTGCAAGAAATAAAGAGCATAAATATTGCTAATAAAGAAAGACTTCTTTTTTTCATGTTTGTTCATTTAATTTTCTTAAAGATAACAAAACATAATTTTAGATCTTCAAATACAAAATATGATTAGGATTTGAATGTGTTTCTGAAATTTTAAAATCATATTTCCCAACTTTCACAAATCCCATTTTTTGATAAAAATTGAGGGCTCTTTTATTTTCAATCCAAACGGCCAACCAAATTCCTTTTTGATTGTTTTGCTTCGTAAATTCTATGTTAAAATTGAATAATTCTTTACCTAAATTAAATCCGTAGAATTCTTCTAATAAATACAACCTACTCATTTGAGTAACGTTTTTATCAAAAATGTTTTCGTTTTTTGAGTTTAAAATTATTTTAGAATATCCGGCAATTTTATCATCATGATAAATTAAAAAATAGCTATTTTTTATATTTTCTAACTCTTTGATAAAGTTTTCTTCACTAAAGTTTAAACTCGTATAAGTGTGGACATCTTCTTTTGATGCTGAATGACCGTGAGCAGGTAAAAAAGATTCTCTGCTAATTTTTGATAAAAGTTTAGCATCCTTAATTGTGGCTTTTATTATTTGATGCAATTTGTTCTTTTTAAGTCTAGAAACAAACTAGATGATTAATACCAGCGTTTTTTATTCTTTTTAGAAGCTTCAGATTTTCTCCCTTTTTTATTCTTACTTACGGTATTGGGTTGTAATTTTTTGTGTTTTGGTTTGTTGATGATATATGGATGATCAACAATAACTTTAATTGTTTTTTCAATTAAAGCTTCAATCGTTTTGATGTAGGAATTTTCATCAGGAGAACAAAAAGAGAATGCAATTCCAGATTTACCAGCTCTACCAGTTCTACCAATTCTGTGTACATACGTTTCAGGTACATTAGAGATGTCAAAGTTAATAATTGCATCTACATTTGTAATATCAATTCCACGCGCGGCAACATCCGTAGCAATTAAAATATTCGATTTTTTATTTTTAAAATCTTCAATCGCTTTATTTCTGATTGATTGCGATTTATCTCCATGAATACTTGTTACTTTATAATCATTTTTAAGTAACGATTCTTCTAATTTATCAACACCAATTTTTGTACGTCTAAAAATGATGATTTTTCCATTGATGGTGTTTCTCAATAAATGCAAACACAAATCTGTTTTGTTCTTTTTTGGAAGATAATATAATAACTGACCAATATTTTTTGCAGTCGTTTCTTCTGGGTTTATTTCTACTTTAACAGGTTTATAGAGCATTGTTTTTGCTAACTCATCTATTTTTTCTGGAATTGTAGCCGAGAAAAGTAAGGTTTGCTTTTTCTTAGGACATAAACGTTCTATTTTTTTTACGTCGTTTATAAAACCCATATCCAACATTAAATCAGCTTCATCTAATACAAATATTTCAACAACACTTAAATCTATGAATCCTTGTAAATAAAGGTCAATTAACCTTCCAGGAGTGGCAATTAAAATATCTACACCATGTGCTAAAATCTCTTTTTGAGGTTCTAGAGAAACACCACCAAAAACTGCTGCAGTTGTTAAATTTGTGTATTTGCTATAGGTTTTAAAGTTTTCTAAAATTTGTATTGCTAACTCACGTGTAGGAGTGACAATCAATGATTTTATCTCTTTACCTTCTTCATCTTTTAAACCTTGTTTATCAAACAATATTTGAATAATTGGCAACGCAAAAGCAGCTGTTTTCCCTGTACCCGTTTGTGCAGAAACAATTACGTTCTTTTTTGCTAGAACTAAAGGAATTGCTTTTTCTTGTACTAACGTTGGTGTGTGATATCTTTCTTCAGCAACTGCTTTTAAGATAGATTTATGGAAAGGAAATTCAGAAAACTGCATTGAATATTTTTACTGCAAAGGTAGTTTAAAAGCAACAATAGTTTTTGATGAATTTTGCATTTAAAAATTAGATTTTATAAGTAATGGTTGCTCTAATTTATTTTTTTTTTTAAGATTCGACAAGAATATTTTTATCAATTTATAAACTAGAACCTTTTGTTTTTAGGACTCTATTTTCCTTTTCAGCTTCCATATCTTTATAACGACCAATAATTAATCCTATGAACATTCCCATTGCTAAACCAATTGAATTCCCTGAGGCACCAAAACTAGTTCCAATAGCGACTCCGAAACACATACCTAAACTCATGCCGATAGCAGTATAGTAACCTTCTGATATCAATGAAAATTCAGCTTTTAAAAATTCCTTGAAAACATTTAACTGTTTGCTATAATATTTTCGCTTGTTTTTTGGATTCGATTTTAATGCAAAATGTTTCAGTTCACTTTCAATTAGAGATACTTGTCCTTCGGATAATTCTCTGTTTTTTAAATTCGTCAGGATCGTAATAAACCCTTTATAAACTCTTATTTCTCGTTTACGATCTGTTTGTTTTAATAATTTTTCAAAAAACTGAGTTGTTTCTGTAATTGTCATAATGTTGTTTTTTATTTAATTAGTGTTTAAAATCAAATAATATTACACTTTAATTTATTCTTTTTGTAAATCTTCCATATCAGAAATTAATTCTGCTAATTTTTTTAAGATACCTCCATAAACGATGTTTAAATCTAGTTTATAAATTCGTCCACCAAAAATAGCCAATAATGTAATGATTACCAGCATTGCAGCCATCCAGTAAATTGGTAATCCATAGATCATATCAGGTTGGTAGTTGCCAAGTATTCTATTCAAGGTTTCACGAAAATCATTGGAAAACCAAAATCCAGCAACCATAGCAATAAAAATATAAGGATAAATGTAACCTGACATTTTTACACCAATAGCAATTTGTTCTTGCATCCATGTATCAAAAGATTTTAGGTATTGATAACTACTAACGTTTTTATCAATTTTATCTAAACCTTTCAATAACCGTTTATTTACAATCACTATTACATTAAATAGGATGAACATCATGACTCCCATAACCGGAATTTTCACAAAAAATGAAACAGGCAGAAGTACAAAAGAAAATATAACAAGTGCATTTAGGTTTATTTTAAACATTCTTTTAAATTTATCTATAATATGGATAGATTTTTTATTATAAAGGTTGTTTAACTTTGGGGCTACCATGGCATTTTTTTGTAAAAAACCTTCTTTCCAAATTGATTCAATTGATTTTTCCATCTAATATTTTTTTTAAACGTTCTTTAATTCTGTTCACTCGTACACCAATGTTATTCGGTGTCGTTCCAATTATCTCTGCAATTTCCTT